>JACDAR010000207.1 GCA_013695335.1 Rubrobacter sp. | reverse complement strand
CTTAGTGACCGCTTTATCTGGGAACTCTTGTACCCTGATAATCTCTCGCCGAGCGTTGATATGTCCGATACCGGCTATACATTTTGGGCCATGTTAGCCTTCCGTCGATTGGGAGATACGAGGGTAGTGACCGTGGCAACCTACCATCCGAAGCAAAAACCTGCGCAGAGATTATGAGCGATCTCCGCGCAGGCTAGCTCTACTCAAACGGCTCCGTTCTCTCAGACGCTGCGGGCTTGATCCGCGTGCTTGCCTTCGGCGAACTCTTCGACGATCTTGGCGCAGAAGGCGTCGAGGTCGTCCGGGTTGCGGCTGGTCACGAGTCCCTGGTCGGTTACCACTTCCTCGTCCACCCAGTTGCCTCCAGCGTTGCGGATGTCGGTCTGGAGGGTTGGGAAGGAGGTCAGGGTGCGGCCCTTGACTACGTCGGCTTCGACCAGTGTCCACGGGCCGTGACAGATCACACCCACCGGCTTGGCCTGCTCGAAGAAGCCTCGCACGAAGGCAACAGCGTCAGCATCGCCGCGCAGGTTGTCCGCGCCCACGGTGCCGCCAGGAACGACGAGCCCGTCGTAGTCATCGGACGACACATCCGCCACGGCCTTCTCTACTTCGAACGTCTCGCCCGGGTTGATGTCGCTGTTCATCGTCTGGGCCTCGCCGGTCTGGAGCCCGATCACGTCTATGCTCGCGCCGGCTTCCTCGACAGCCTGCCGGGGCTGCACGAATTCGGTCTGCTCGGAACCGACCGGGGCGATGAGTATGGCGATCTTCTTGCCCTGCAACTCGTTTGCTACGATGTCTCCTTTCTCGATCGTCTCACCTTAGCTGCTCGCGTGTACCGTGCCTGAGACGCGAAAACGCTGTTCTACAGTGCGAACGATACCCGCGAATTCACCGACACTCTTACCCAGTGGCGGGAACGATTGAACATCGGGGCCAGCCTCGGAAAGTAAATTGGTCGGAAAGGCGTATCGTGGTTCGGTTGTCAGTCTTCCGTGCCGGTGCCGGCTTTCTGATCCACGATGGTCTGTCGTTCCGGGACGATCCAGAGCATCACCCGTTCGCTCTTGATGGCGTCGGGATCGTAATCCTGTCCGTGGTACTTCTGGGACAACTGGTCTATGTGGTCGCGGGCCTCCTGTCCCGTGACCGTTTCCACCACCCGCCCGCGCACTTCGGCGTAGTGGTAGGGGTCTTGCTCGTCGCGGATGGCGAGCGTCACCCTTGAGTCGCGCTCGATATCCTTATACTTCTGGCGGTGTACCTCGGTGTTCACGACCAGGCGCTCGCCGTCAGTGTGGACCCAGATGATCTGGGTCTGGAAGTTGCCGCTCGGGAGCATGGTGGTGATGGAGCCGTAGTTGGTTCCCTTGGCGAGCTCCACCGTATCCGGGTGCAATTCGGGACCATTCTTCGTGTCAGCCATGCTGCGTATACCTCCTTAGTTTCGATTTCCGTGGTCTCGTCCTGCCAGCGATGAACCCTGAGCAGGGCTCCGATGCGGGTAGTCGAGACGGCGCGTTCGGCCCAGAGCCCAAGCCTGATCCGCCAACGCGATCACGCACACGCCCTCGCTGGGGCCGCTGCCCTCGGATGCGGGCTGCGTCACCACGCCGGAGATGTCCTGTCCATCCGGTATGTCAACCAGGGCGAGCAAGTTTCTCCTCCCTGGCTTCTAACCAGAGACCTCGGAGAGTTCGGCGTACTCTTCGTCCGATAGCACCAGAGATGCAGCTGCGACGTTCTCCTCCAGGTGGGCTACGGATGAGGTTCCGGGGATCGGCAGCATCACGCGCGAACGGCGAAGCAGCCAGGCGAGCGCCACCTGTCCTGGGGTGGCGTCGTGGCGCGTGGAGATCTCGTCCACCGGCCCGCCTTCCCGCGCCAGGGGACCGGCCGCCAGCGGGAACCAGGGGATGAAGGCTATTCCGGCCTCCTCGCAGGCTTCGAGGACGGCCTCCGAGCCGCGGTCTGTGAGATTGTAGCGGTTCTGCACGGATGAGATCGGCACGATCTCCTGCGCCTGCCGCAACTCCTCGACGCCGACCTCGGAGAGCCCGACGTGCCGGACCTTGCCCTCTTCCCGCAGCTCGGACATCGTTCCGAGAGACTCTTCGAGTGGAACGTCCTGGTCTATGCGGTGTAGCTGGTAGAGGTCGATCCTGTCCAGCTTCAAGCGCCTGAGGCTGCCCTCGATGGCCTCGCGGATGTGCTCTGGGCGGCCGTCCGGCCTCCAGTCGTTCGGACCAGGGCGAGTCAGGCCGACCTTGGTGGCGATCACCAGGTCGTCAGGGTAAGGGTGGAGCGTCTCGCCGATCAGGCGTTCGGATACGTCGGGGCCGTAGGAATCGGCGGTGTCGATCAGGTTGATGCCAAGTTCTACGGCCCGACGGAGGACCGCCTTCGCCTCGCTGGGGTCGGCTGGTTCGCCCCAGATCCCATCTCCCGTGATGCGCATGGCCCCGAAGCCCAGGCGGTTCACCTTGAACTCTCCGCCAAGGTCGAAAGTTCCCGCTGCGGCTGCGCTCTCTGCCGTGTTCCGTTCCGTCATATCTCGTCTCCTCGATTTGTTCGCTGGTGTTCAGCCATCGCGGTCGTGGGTGCTACCGGGTCTGGCTCCGGTCGAGATAGGTGTATGCCAGGCCCGTGGCCGTGGCGTACACGGTGTGGTGGAGCAGGTCGGTGGCGACCGCCTTCCCGCCGTACTTGAAGACAGGCGCGGAGACGCCAAGCGCCGGGAGGACGGCCTGCTCCGAGCCCCAGACCAGCCCGAGGTGCGCCGCCGTGGCCACGGGGCCGGAGAGCCCGGCCGATGCGAGGAGCCCTCGCACGGCTCCCCAGCCCGTACCGTAGCCCCAGTGGACCAGGTTGGAGAATTGGGCTTCGGACCCTTCGTCCTCCGGCTCGACGTCAAGCACCGCCTCTGCGGCCTCCGCCGGGGTCTGGCTCTGGCTGGCGCCGCGCCCGCTGAGCTTCATCTCCAGGGTGCTCGACACCGTCATGGCGGCAGTCCCGGACAGGCCCGCGAATAGGCCCTTGCCAACGTCTGCTGCCACGTCTCCGATTGTAGTGCTCATGGGGCTCACCTTTCCTATTACCTTCGTGTCTGTCATTGAATGAGTTTGTCCGGGGTGATGGGGAGGTCGCGGACCCGGATGCCGGTGGCGTTGTATACGGCGTTGGCGACTGCGGCTGCGGAACCGACTATGCCGATCTCACCTATACCTTTGGATCCCATCGGGTTGACGTATGGGTCGTCCTCGTCGATCCAGGATATGTCCATCTCACCGATATCAGCGTTGGTTGGGATGTGGTATTCGGCGAAGTCTTGGTTGATTACGTGCCCGAACCTTCCGTCCACCAGGCTCTCCTCGTGCAGCGCCATCGAGAGGCCCATCGTCATGCCGCCCATGAACTGGGAGCGGGCGGTCTTGGCGTTGATGATCTTGCCCGCCGCGAACACGCCAGTCATGCGTGGGACGCGCACCTCGCACGTATCCACGTCCACGCGCGCTTCGACGAAGAACGCCCCGAAGGCGTGCATCGCATAGTTTTCGGTCTCCGGGTTGTTTGGAGTACGGGCCTGTACCTCGTCCCCCTCTGACGGGTTATCGCCGTGCCGCTCGCGGAACACGCGGGCCGCCTCGAAGATGGCAGAACCCCAGGCAGTGATGCCAGATGAACCTCCAGCTACGGAGGCGAAGGGGAAGGCTGTATCCCCAATTCGGAGTTCGATGTTATCTACGCCGACCCCGATGGCATCGGCGGATATCTGGGTGAGGGCCGTCCATGCGCCGGTGCCGACGTCCGCGGCCCCGAACTCCACCGCGTACTTATCGTCACCCTCGTAGCGGATCGTCGCCCGCGAACCCGGCAGCCTGAAGACTGGATAGGTTGCGGACGCCACGCCGTTCCCGACGAGCCAGCGCCCTTCCTGGTGGGAGCGTGGGGCCGGGGTGCGATCCCGCCACCCGAACCGCTCCGCCCCTTCGCGGAGGCAGGCGACCAGATTGCGGCTGGAGTATGGAAGTCCAGTCTCCGCGTCGATCTCCGGTTCGTTGCGGATGCGGAACTCGATCGGATCGAGGCCGCACTTCTCAGCCATCTCGTCCATCGCGGATTCGAGCGCGAACATGCCTGGCGCTTCGCCCGGCGCGCGCATCCAGGAAGGCACTGGCACGTCGAGCGCGGCGAGCCTGTGCGTGGTGCGGCGGTTGTCCGTGGCGTACATGGAGCGGGTCACGGCGGCCGTCTGCTCTGCGAACTCTTTGATCTTCGAGGTCTGCTCGATAACGTCGTGGGTAACCGCCGTGAGACGGCCCTCGCTGTCGGCGCCCAGTCGAATCTTCTGTATCGTCGGGGTGCGGTACCCGACGCCCGTGAACATCTGCTGGCGCGTCACCGCGAACTTCACGGGGCGGCCTTCGACCATCTGCGCCGCCAGCGCCGCGAGGATGGTGTTGGCGTGGGGCAGCCCCTTCGAGCCGAACCCTCCCCCGACGTATGGTGCCACGACCCGCGCCCTGTTCCTGTCGATGCCGAATATCTTTGCGACGGTTCTCTGGACCGGATGCGCGCCCTGCGTGGATTCGTACAGCGTGAGATCCCCAGCTTTCCACACGGCGACCGTCGTATGCGGCTCCATGGGATTGTTGTGCTCCATCGGCGTCGTATACCGCCCGTCGAGCGTCACCGCCGCCGAGGAGAAAGCCTCTTCCACGTCGCCTTCCTCCGTGTCGGTTGGAAAGCCAGCGTTCAATTGCTCCGGCGTGTACAGGTCGCCGTCTTCCCGAAGCTCCGCCTCGTGCGGCTCCTCGGCGTAGGAAACCTCGACGAGGCCCGCAGCGTGCCTGGCCGCCTCGAACGTCTCGGCGAGGACGGCCCCGACGTACTGGTTGCGGAAGGCAACCTCGCCGGACTGAAGGATCGCGAGTTCCCTATCTCCCGTATCCGCCAATTGCGGCGCGTTCTCGTGGGTGACGACCACGACGACGCCAGGGAGGGCTTCGGCGGCGCTTGCGTCTATTCCCGTGACCTGGCCGCGGACGATCTCACTCCGCAGTGGGAACAGGTAGAGCGGGTTGTCCACGCGGTGTTCGTAGGCATAGGGGGCAGTCCCCGTTACTTTCCGTGGGCCGTCTATCCGGTCGAGGGAAGCGCCGATGGCCCCGCCGGTCGTGCGCGTGGTAGTGCTCATCGTCCCTCCTCCGAAAGGTCGAGCAGCGTGCGGGTGATGACGTTGCGGGCCAGCGGAACTTTGAAGGCGTTGTCACGCAGCGGCTGTGCGTCCTCGAGCTCGATGTCCGCGGCGGCGCGGAAGTTGGCCTCGCTCGCCGGTTCGCCCCGCAATGCTTCCTCGGCCTTCGTGGCGCGCCAGGGCTTGTGGGCGACCCCGCCGAGCGCGATGCGCACGTCGCCTACTATGCCGTCTTCGATATCGAGCGCGGCGGCGACCGAGACGAGGGCGAAGGCGTATGATGCCCGCTCGCGCACCTTGCGATACTTCGAGTTGGAGAAGAACTCGACCGGCGGCAGGTCTACGGAGGTGATGAGTTCGCCGTGCTGTAATGTCGTGTCACGCTGGGGTTCGTCGCCTGGGAGGCGGTGCAATTCCTCTATGGGAATGCGACGTTCGCCTTCAGGCCCCTGTACGTTGATGAAGGCGTCGAGCGCCGCCATCGCGACTGCCATATCCGAGGGATGGGTGGCGACGCAGTGTTCCGAGGCGCCGAGGATGGCGTGGTTCTTGTTGTGGCCTTCGATGGCGGAGCAGCCGGATCCCGGCTCGCGTTTGTTGCAGGGCGTGGTGACGTCCTGCCAGTAGACACAGCGCGTGTGCTGGAGTAGGTTGCCGCCGGTCGTGGCGAGGTTGCGGAGTTGGCCTGATGCGCCAGCGAGAAGAGCCTGGGAGAGCGCGGGGTAGCGGCTCCGGATCTTATGGTCAGCGGCGAGCACGCTGTTCGGGACAGCAGCACCGATTCGTAGCCCGCCATCGTCCAGACCCTCGACGCGATCCGAGGTCAGACGCCGCACGTCCACGAGCATATCCGGCGTCATTACCTCCAGCTTCATCAGATCGACGAGGTTGGTGCCGCCAGCGAGAAACGCCGCGTTCGGCGCTTCGGCGAGCGTGGCGACCGCGCCGTCCACGTCCTGGGCGCGCACGTACTTGTATGGTCTCATCGCCCCGAGACCTCCCTGATGGCCGGGACGATGTTCGCGTATGCGCCGCAGCGGCAGAGGTTGCCGCTCATGCGCTCCCGGATCTCATCGTCGTCGAGCACTATCTCCTCGACGTTCAAATCTCCGGTGACGTGGCTCGGCCAGCCAGCCGTGACCTCTTCGAGCATCCCGATTGCCGAGACGATCTGACCCGGCGTGCAGTATCCGCACTGAAAACCGTCGTGCTCGATGAAAGAGCGCTGCATGGGATGAAGTTCGCCGTTCTCGGCGAGTCCTTCGGCGGTGACGATCTCAGCCCCCTCGTGGGCGACGGCAAGCGCGAGGCAACTGTTCGCCCGCCGTCCGTCGAGCATGACGGTGCAAGCTCCGCACTGGCCGTGGTCGCAGCCCTTCTTCGGGCTGATTATTCCGAGGTGCTCGCGCAGCGCGTCGAGGAGCGTCGTCCGGGTGTCCACGGTCAGGCTGTGTTCGGCGCCGTCTACGTGGAGTGTGATCTCAGCTTCCATCTTCCTCTCTTTTCCAGAGCCTTCACTTTCGCCAACCTGTCGTGCAGCCATGCCCGACAGCCTGCTTGTACCCTCACGCGCTCCTGTTCCAACAGACCCATGACTTCCGGGACACCGCTAGGCGGCGTTGCCAGACCGGTGGGCGCCGGGCTCATCGATCTGGTCGTCGCCGCCCTCGGCGGGTTCTTGCGGATGGGCTGAAGACCGTTCCTCAGCGCCGTTATCTGGCGTGCCGAGATCATCCCTCGACTCTTCGATGCCTGGGGCCTCCACGTCTTCCTCGGAGCCTTCGGCGGGTTCTTGAGGATGCACCGCTCTTCTGCCTTCGCTCATGGATATCACCTTCCGGTTGGATGTTTCGCCGTCCGTGGCTATTCGTAGACGGCGCGGTAGCTTCCGCTGACGATCTTACCGTCATGGACGATCAGGTGGTCCTGCTCCATCGACTCGCCATCGAAGTACGCCTCCAGGCAGAGCCTGACGTCTTCGGCATAACGCCGCTGTCCTTCGAGCGTGGTCCCTGAGATATGCGGGGTCAAGGCGTGGTAGGGCATGGTTCGCCAGGGATGGTCTTCTGGAGCTGGCTGCGGGTCCCACACGTCCCCTGCGTAGCCGCCGAGTTGCCCGCTCTCGAGCGCCTCGACCACGGCGTCGGTCTCCATGATCGCGCCGCGCGCTATGTTCACGATGTACGAGCCCCGCTTCATCTTCGAGATGTTCTCGCGGTCGAAGAGGCCCCGCGTCTCGGGCGTCAGGGGGGAGGCGATGACAATGACATCGCACCTCTCCAGCATCTCTCCAAGCCTCGCGTACTTGAAGCCGAGGGTGCTCTCCTCCGTCGTCTCCAGGCGGGTCCGCTTGTAGTAGAGTGTCTCAACGTCGAAAGGCTTGAGGCGCAGCGAGATGAGCTGCCCGATGCGGCCAGCTCCATAGATGCCGACGGTTTTGTGCTCCAGGTCGTGGGAGCGCGCGGCGATCTCGCCGATGGACCAGCCCCCGTCCACAACGTCCCTGTATGCCGGGATGAAGTTGCGGACGAGCGCCAGGATCTGCATGACCGCGTGCTCCGCGACGCTGACGGTGTTGGAGTCTGTCTGCTCGGCGACCGTTATGTTCCGCTCGGCCGCCGCGCCGAGGTCCACGTGGTCCGAGCCAACGCCCGCTGTGAGGATCAACTTCAACTCCGGGGCGCCGTCGAGCATCTCCGCGTCAACGTAGACTGGCCAGAACGGCGTGGTGATGAGCACCTCCGCGTCTTGCAGATGCCCGCGAAGCTCATCCCCCTCGCGGTCGGTGATGGAGATTAGCTCGTGTCCCCGCTCCTCGACGAAGTCCCGCAGGCCGAGCGCGTTCTCCGCGCACCCGAGGAGTTCAGGGTCGTGCGCCGCGTCTCCGCCCGGACAAAGTACGGCTACTATCTTCATCGGCGGCGCCTACTGGCCGGTCAGGCTGTCGCGGACCTTATCCACCAGTCCCTTGTCCTGTTCGCCCGCCTGTGGCTCCGCGCCGATCTGCTGGAGGATGGCGAGCTGGTCGGAAGAGCCCCAGCGCTCGGCGAGGCGGCCGTCCTCGAAGCGCCCGATCTGGACCCCGCGGGCCGTTATCTTCCGTCCGGTCGGGGCCACGCCGATGAAGTCGCCCTGGTGCGTGCCTGTGATGGTGTAAGCCAGCGCCACGTCGTCTTCGGTGGCGGTCATGTGCTCGGGCGTGACCTCGAGATCGGGGAAGGCGGTGCGCATCGTCTGGAACATGTCCTTGAAGCCCTGCGGGCCTGGTCCCTGCTCTGGAGCGGGGTCATGGTCCACCACGTCGGGGGACACGACCTCGTCGAAGACGTCGAAGTTGCCGCTGTTCACGCCCTCGGCGAACTTCTCCTGGGCCGCGATGTTGGTGTCTTTTGGCATGAAATTTCCTCCTGTTCGTGCTTTGTGTACCTTGCTCGTTTAGCCGGGCAGTTTGGCCGCGATGAGGTCCACGTGTTCTATGGTGGGCTCCTCGATGATCTCGCCCACGGTCTCCATCAGCGCTTCGGCCACGGGGCCGGAGAGATGCGTCTGGCGGCCCGAGTCGTCCGGGAAAGTGTCGACAATGCCGAACGTGCTGGGCCCGAGCCGGATCGCGTACCACGTGATCGTGTCCGGCTCCTCGTTCACGAGCGCAAGCCCGCTTTGCAGGAACTGCTCGACGTCAGCCTCCTTGCCAGGCAACGCCTCCATGCGAACTAGAAGCCCTACGTTTACGTCAGCCATTTCGGTCTCCTTCCGATAGCTTCTTGCGCGCTCTCCCGTGAACCACACGAGAAAAGCCGTACATTAAAATGTTCCTACCCGGTGTTCGCCAGGATCATGCGCGTAGTCTCCCGAGGCACGTCCCACTACGGCAAGTGCCCGCAGCCGTCGAACCAGTGCAACCGCGCCTCCGGGAAGAGCCTCATTGCTTTCTCGGATTGACCAGGGAAACACACCCGGTCCTGGCGGCCCACCCGATCACGACTGGCTTCTGCAAGGAACCCCTGGGCGCCCCTTTCTGGGCTGGCCCGTAGACGAGTTGATGCAGAGCCCCTTCCAGGGAAGTCGAGGCGGCGAAGGAGCGCACCTCGTCCAGCGTAACCTTCTTTGCGCGGGCCAGCACGACCAGCCCTGGCAACTGAGACACTCGCAAGAGGCGAGTGCCTGACTATTCACTTACCCGAATGCGTCCGAGCGTAACGTCTTGTGACCTGCTTTGAAGCAAAAATGGTCCGAAGGGTGCAGGCTATCTGGGTGCGTCGCCGGGAATCGGCGTCTGGTTCTCTGGAGGGGCGTCCGGCGAATCGTTGTCGTCCGGTCTGGCTTACCGGAGGATCACTTTATCCCGCGCCGTTGCCGCGAGCCCCTGACGGAAACAGTCCTTTCAGGGCATCCCGGTAGGATGGGCGAACGGGCTGCGGGGGCTTTTCGGTTTCGTGTACGCTGGAATGCTCACGGAGATTCACCACAAGGAGGCCCGTGTCGCCGGGACTTTCGAGCACGTTCTGGACGCTGGCTTCGATCCACTGCCACGCCTCTGAGGTGTCCAGCATACGTACCTCGACGCTCATAGAAGATCCCGGTCTCTCGATGATCGAGGAGATTCCATCGTTGAGCGTCGTGAGATCTTCCTCATGGATCAGCCCGAACATGTCCCTCCAGAACAGATCCCGCGCCTCGTAGCCAAGGAAGGGCTCGCCGGAGCGGCTCAGGGAGCGCAGGCCGTGGCGGGCGAGAAAGAAGACCTTGACGTTGGTGCGGGGCAGCCGCCAGAAATCATGCCAGTTCCCCAAGGAAGTTCCCTGACTCTGAGAAAGACGTGATCGGCTTTTCCTTTGGGATTCCACCGGACTCTTCTTTGAGTGTCCATTGGCCTCTACTTCGAGCACCTCGAATTTCCTGTCGAGTTCTCCGGAACTTTGGGAAACGTTCAGGGCTTCGTAGATGCGGAGAAATTCGTCTAGCTCTTTCCTGTATTGCGCCAGAGAGTGCGCCCAGAACTCCAGGTATACTTCTCCGGCCTCGGTCAGCCCGAACCTCCAGCGGGAGAGCAGGACCTCGTCCCCAACGTGCTCGGAGACGACGAGACCCTCTTGATCCATGGTGTGCAGCGCCCGGTACATCATCCCGGAACGGGACAGCTCGAAACCAAGCTCCTCGACCCTGCTCTTGAGTTGACCGCCGTAGACGTTGCCTTCGAGCATGGAGACGAGCAGCAATGGGACCAGCCAGTCCTCGGAGGCGGTAGTCATCCCTGGCTCCCCCGCACTGGCTCCATCTCCGTTGTCCTGGTGGCGAATGTTTGCGTGGTGCACTTCCAGGGGTGCCGCCAACGAGCGTCCTCCGTTTCCGTTGTCCACGATGCTCCTTCCAGGACTTCCCCGGTTTCCAGTAGGATCACTTATAGCGTGAACCGGGCCGTGAAGATAGCGTTTTGCGCGCAACTGCGGGTAAAATGTCCCAAAGTATGTAGTCAGTATGTAGTCTTCTCAGTCGCGGGAAGGCCGATAGGCTGGCCGCCGCGTCACGTCAGCCACCATGCGGTAGATTATCGCGGAACGGTTTAGCGTCCCATCGTGTCGTTCGGCGCCACCCATCTTCGCTCCCCTGCCGTCTCCGTAATTCCTGCCGACGCCAGGCAAAAGTGCGACATAGATCAGGGAGGGCGAACACCGGAGGAGGGCTATCCTGTGACTGGCGATTTCCCCAACGCGTCTTTATGGTTGCTGAGAACACCCTATACTTCGCACGGGACTTTCAGGATGGGTTGGATCTCCCCAGCGGCCCCGGATTGTATAGAAGTATGTAGTATGGAATACATCGGAATGTGTAAAATGTGATGGGCTGTGAAGCTGGATAGCGGTCACAAAATGGGAGAAGTCGGCAGATTGCATCGAAGAAGGTCAAGAATCGTGAGAATCTTGCAACCACTACCCCCTCACAATCAATGACGGAGAACCAACCGACAAGGGTGCTGCTTGCCGACGATCACACCATGTTCCGAGAGGGGCTGGCCCGGCTGCTCGCCACCTACGGGGGCCTGGAGGTTGTCGGAGAGACGGCCAACGACGAGGAGGCCGTCTCCCTGGCCCAGCGGACCAAGCCCGACGTGGTGATAATGCAGGTGCAGATGCCTTTCGAGGGGGCGCAGGAATCGCTGAGGCGGATGCGCGAGATCTCCCCTGAGCCGAAGGTCGTCATAGTGACCATGTTCGAGGACCCTCAGATGATGCGGGGCCTCCTTAGGCTGGGGGCGAGCGCCTACGTGCTGAAGAGCACATCCTCCAGGCATCTCATCGGCGCGGTGCGGGCGGCGGTGTTCGACCCGCTCTCAAAGAATGTGGTCGTTGGGATGCCTCTGGATGCGCTTGAGGAGTCGGATGAGGGCTCGGGGGGCGTACTCTCGGCCCGCCAGTTGGAGATCCTGCTCCTGGTCGCCAGAGGTCTCTCCAATCACCAGATAGCTACTAATCTGCACATAGCCGAGGGCACGGTGAAACGACACCTCGCCAACGTGTACAAGAAGATGGAGGTCGGTTCGCGGAGCGAGGCTACCAGAAAGGCCCTGCGGGAGGACTGGATCACCATAATGGACGTTACCGAAGAGGACGAAGAGTAGTCAGGAAACCGGGTTATGCTACACCGAATTTCCTCCATCATTGCTTCCGGGAATCAGCTTCCCCAGCTTCTCCACCTTCTCCACGATCCCGAGCAGGTTCTCTATACTGATGTCCTCTATCTCCCAGACCTCGCCTTCGAGGCTGATCCTGGCGTGCATGCTGTTGCTGTAGAGGATCTCGATCCAGCACAGAGTCCCCGTGAGCAGATCCATGTGCGCCCCGTCAGTATCGTTCCGCACCAGCAGGTGCGGCCGGAAGCTCTCCGCCTCCCCGTCCAGGGACTCCGGAGCCCCGAGCAGCACTTCGAAGTCCGAGTGTCTCTGGTGGATGGCTAGCGCCAACGCCTCGCGGTACATGAGTGGTGAAACCATGATCAGTATTCGCACGAGCGCATTCTCCTTCTCTGAGGAACGGCCCACATAACCTCGTGCGCATGAAAGTCGCTCGACAATTGGTGTCTTGAGGTGACCCTACACCCTGACCACCGCAAGGGAAGCAAATTGTAGTGAAATGTATCAAACTATGTGCGCCACATTCGGTCAGCCCAAGGCATATGGCAAAATCTTGCATATTTCTATGCACCACCCCTACAGACTTCGGTGTATTTTTCACTGGAGAGTGCCGGATCCCCTTGCCAACTACCACAGGTAGACTAAAGTCCAGCCAACCGGGACGAAACGTCTCGGAACGATTGGAATGGGGCCGACGAACCTCCGAACTC
>JACDAR010000343.1 GCA_013695335.1 Rubrobacter sp. | reverse complement strand
GCGATGTCCTTTATGCGATCCATCTGGCCCGCGTCGAAGTTCGAGACGCCGATGTGGCGGACCTTGCCCTCTTCCTTCAGTTCCGCGAGCGCCCGCCAGCCTTCCTCGATGTCATCTTCTGGCCTGGGCCAGTGGATCTGATACAGATCTATGACGTCTGTTTGGAGACGCCGCAGGCTGTCCTCGCATTCCTGCTTCACCGATGCGGCCTTGAGGACGTTGCTGATCTCACGGTTGTCGTCCCACACGAGCGAGCACTTGGTGAACACGTATGGACGGTCGGCCTCCGGGACGTTCTTGAGCGCCCGTGCGACCAGGTCCTCGGAATGGCCCGTCCCGTAGACGGCGGCGGTGTCCACCCAGTTCACGCCAAGTTCCACGGCGCGCCGGATGGCGCCGACGGCCTCGTCATCGTCCTGCGGACCCCAGGCTGCGGCCCATCCACCACCGCCGATGGCCCACGCCCCGAAGCCTATCGGTGTGATCTCCATGTCCGTCTTGCCGAACCTTACCTTCTGCAAAACTACTCCTCGAAAACGCCTATACGAACATCCCTATATATGGCTAGAAAGGCATCGTGATAAACGGCGAGGAGTAATCCGGGGCGTTCGCGAGCGTCTCTTCCGCCTTCTCCAGCGGCATCCGATTCTTCTCGGCTTCGATGATGTTCGGGACGAGGCCAACGTCTCCGGCCATCGCGATGCCTGTGACCTCCTGCCGCGCCAGCACGAACGAGACGGCAGCGTCTATGTACTCCTGCTCCTCGAACGGCTCGTACCACGTAGAGCGTCGCTGGTTCTGCTGCGGGTCGCCGTCCGTCCAGTTCCTGCGCGAGATGGTCTTGATGATCATCAGTCCCGTCTCCTGCAGCTGCGTCTCCTCGACGAGCGCCTCGAAGTCGCGGCGGTAGTTCTCGTCGGTGGATAGCACGTAGTTCCAGGGCGTGAGCACCGTGTCGAACGGATAGCGACGCAGGGCTTCGAGATGTGTCGCTGGCGCTTCGTGGCCGTGGCCTGTGATGCCAACGGCCCCGACCAGGCCCTCGTCCCTGGCTTCTAGAGCGGCTTCCAGGGCGCCGCCTGATCCGGTCGCGAGGTCGAGGTCTTCTATGTCGCAGACTGCGTGAAGTTGGATCAGGTCTACGTTATCCACCCGCAGGCGTTCGAGTGAATTGTGGATCGAACGCTTCGCTGCGTCCTTCTCGCGGTCGCCGGTCTTGGTCGAGAGGAAGATGCGGTCCCGGATCTCCGGCATCCACCTTCCGTACTGAAGCTCGGAATCTCCGTAGTCGGCTGCTGTGTCGAAGTGGTCTATGCCCGCTTCGAGCGCCTGTGAGATCGCGGTGTCAGCAGCCTCCTCAGTAACTTCCCCCAGCGCCGCGCCCCCGAAGATGAGCACCGAGTTCTCCCGGCCTATGCGTCCCAGTCGTCTATGCTCCATGCTTTCCCCTTTCGGTGGATTCCCAGGCTATCCTACCCATTTTCAAGATTCAGACGCAGCGTGACCGCCTCGAACGGCTTCACGTCGAGCCTGACCGCATCTCCTTCGACCTCGACCGAGTCGCCTTCTGGCTCTTCGAGAAGGTTGACCCTCTCTGCGCTCTCCACCCTGTTGGCGAACCGGAGTGCGCAACGTCCACGGGCGCCGTGTGGCTCGTAGAGGCGCAGGATCACACCCCGCCCATCCTCAGCCATCTTCAGGCTACCAAGCGCGAGCTTCACACCATCCAACGTCAAGAACCCTGATGTTGCGTCTGTCTCCGGCAAAGAGCCTGTCGTAGCTATTAGCGGTGAGTTCAGATCCAGGGCCGCATCGGCGACTCCTCCTTCGGCCCAGCCGCCTGGGTGCGGGTAAAGGCTGTACGTGAAGTGGTGCTCTCCCTCGTCGGCGAACGGGTCGGGGTAGAGCGGGCTCCTCAGCAGGCTGATCCCGAGCACGTTGTCTTTTACGCTGTGGCCGTATTTGCCGTCGTTCAGAAGGGCGGCACCGTATCCCGATTCGGAGAGGTCGGCGAACCGGTGGCCGCAGACCTCGAACCGGGCGGCGTCCCAGGAAGTATTCTGGTGCGTCGGGCGCTTCACCACACCAAACATCGTCTCGAAGGTCGCCTCGTGGGAGCGGACGTTCAGCGGGAAGACGGTCCGCAGGAGAACCTGTCTTTCGTGCCAGTCGACGTCCGTCTCGATGTCCAGCCGCCGCGAGCCTGAGAGAAGCCGGTACGTCTGAACGATGCTGGAATCCCGCCACCGCCGCTCCACGCGCACGGATACCCGCAGAGGACCGTCCTCGACTACTTCGACTTTCGTGGGTCCGGGGATCTCCCCGCCTTCGAGTTCGTAGCCTTCCTGCACGTCCCATGCATCCCACTGGGCCGGTTTGTCCGTGTAGACGACGAGCCTGTTGCCCCGTCCGTCGAGGACCTCCCGCTCCATCTCCCTGTCGTAGACGCGGTCAAGACTTCCGTCCCCGCCGATCTCGACCCGCAAGAGATCGTTCTCGATCACGGTTCGAGTCTCAGCTTCCTCGACCCGCACGCCGGCCTGTTTCGGCGGTGAAGCGGTACCTGGATTCTCCAGACGCAGGTTGATACATCCCAGCCCATGCACCCGATGATCTGGGGCATGGACGAGGATTCCGTCCGCGGTTTGTTGCGCAGGCAAGGGTTCACCCTCCGCATCGAGGACACTCATTGAGGAGTCTGAATCAGCGGGTATAGTCACCGTGACAGACCTGGGATGCAGAGCGGTGTTCGCCACGAAGACCTTGTCGCCGGTTTCGTCTCCTTCGGAGAGATATTGCAAGGCGCGTTCGCGCAGTTTTTTCGCGCCGTTCACCACTTCTTCGAGTTCTCGATGGGTATCTTCGTAGACCTCGGAGATCGAAGTTCCCGGCAGGATGTCGTGGAACTGGTTGAGCAGCAATACCTTCCACAAGCGCTCCAGCTCATCGCCAGGATATTCATAACCCCGGAGGGCGGCGAGCGTGGATAGGGCTTCTGCTTCCATCAGCCGGTGCTCGCCCTCCCGGTTCAGCTTCTTGACCCTGGCCTGGGTGGTCAAAGTGCCACGGTGAAGCTCCAGGTAGAGTTCGCCAACCCACTTCGGGAGCCCTTCTCGCGGAATGGCTGCGAAAAACTCGTCCACGCGGCCCATGTTGAGGCGCGGCATCGCGGGGAAGTCCTTGAGACGGGCGTAGTTTTCGAGCATCTTCTCGCTCGGGCCGCCGCCGCCGTCGCCCCACCCGAAGGAGAAGAGGCTCTCGGGATGGTTTCGCTTGCCCCTGAAGTTGCGCCAGGTGCCGTACATATCGAGAGGCGCGATGTCACCGTTGTAGTCAGTTCCGGGGTTCTCGAAGGAGTGCGCCAGAACGCGACTGCCGTCTATACCCTCCCACAGAAACAGGTCGTGGGGGAACTTGTTGGTCTCGCTCCAGTTGAGCTTGTAGGTGAAGAAGTCTGGCAATCCGGCTCCGCGCAGAAGTTGGGGGATACCTGGCGAGAAACCGAAGGTGTCTGGGAGCCAGGCCACCGTCGAGCGACGTCCGAACTTCTCTTCGAAGTACTTCTGGCCGTAGAGGAGTTGCCGGGTGAATGACTCGCCTGAGGGGATCTGGCAGTCCGGCTCGACCCACGATCCGCCGACAGTCTCCCACCTTCCCTCTGCGATGCGTCCCCTGACCTTGTCGAAGAGATCGGGGGAATCCTTCTCCACCCATTCGTAGAGCTGGGCGGATGACTGGTTGAAGTTGAAGTCCTCGTAGCGATCCATGAGCCCGAGGACGCTCGCAAAAGTGCGGCGTCCCTTGCGGCGGGTCTCTGCGACGGGCCAGAGCCACGCGAGGTCCAGATGCGCGTGGCCCGTCAACGAGATCTCCCCGACCGGCGGATACCGTTCCTTGACCCGAGCGAGACGCTCGGCCACGATCTCCCGCGCCTTCCGAACAGTCTGTATAGCCTCTTCTGCGAGAGGACCCAAAGGCTCGGGGGCGGGAGGCAGGCTCCAGGTCTCCTGGCCGATGCGGTCTATATCCAGGGCTTTCGCCGCGTAGTGATCCGGGAGGTTTTTGATCCCATCGCCTATCAGGTTCACGTAGCCTTCTAGGTGGCGAGACAGGGTCGTTCCGGTGGCGGTCGGCCATCCCTTGGAGAGCGAGGCCACCGCGGCATCCAGTACATCGAGGAGCAGGGGAACGGCCTCGTGATCGTCGAGGGCGGCGCAGGATTCGGAGATCATGCTGAGGTCCCGCTCCAGCGCCCGCACCTCCGTCTGCGGAACGACCAGGCTCGACCGTACCAGCCTGGGCTCGGCTACATTCGAGCCGAATACACCCTTCGAGACCACCTCGGCGTCTATCTGGATATCCTCGCCACCCCGCGCCTTCTTCGACACTTGATAGCTGCGGTGGAAAGGGTTGAGTCCTCCCGAAACCTGATGGTCGCCGTTCGAGACCTGTACGAAGCCCTCCCCGCCGAGCCATAGTTCCAGCTCCACGGGCAGGCCGGACCAGTCATCAGGGATGCTTGTACCCACCGAGAAACGAACGGGTGTGCTGATCTCGGGCCAGAAGTCGCCGGGTGAGATCTCCTGTTCTTTTCCCTCTGCGGCCTTGAACCGCCAGCTTCCTACAGAGACCTCGTAAGCATTGCGCCACAGCCTCAACTCTTCGATGCGGC
>JACDAR010000203.1 GCA_013695335.1 Rubrobacter sp. | reverse complement strand
CGCGCGCCAGCATGGACGCCGTTGCCGCGACCTGTGCCGCCAGGTTCACCGAGACCGGGAAGCGCACCCGCTCGGCGTAGTCCGCTATTCTTTCGGACGCGATGCCGTAACCCATCCGCAATCCCGCGAGCCCGTGCGCCTTCGAGAACGTGCGGGCCATAACGACGTTCTCGGCCTCCAGGGCCAGGATATGGGAATCGCGGTATGCCGGATCGTCCACGAACTCCATGTAGGCTTCGTCCACGATCAGGAGCACACTATCAGGCAACTCTCCGGCAAGTTCTCTCACCCGTTCCAGGGGCAGATACGTGCCTGAAGGGTTATTGGGGTTGCACAGGATCATGGCCCGCGTCTCGTCCGTGACCGCTGAGAGCAGTGCCTCCGGTTTGATCTCATTCCCATCTGTCAGGGATACCGGGCGCGGCGTCATCCCGAGTACGGCGCAGAGCATCGGATACAGGCTGAACGAGGGCCACGGGTAGACGATCTCCCCTCCACCCGGCAACAACTGAAGCGTGTTCAGCAACACCTCGCTGGATCCATTGCCGACGAGGACGTTGCCTGTTTCGCTGCCCGGGTTGGCTTCCACGATAGCCGCCCTGAGCCTCGATACATGGCTGTCAGGGTAGCGGTTGGCCCTGGGAAGTACCGCTGATAGCGCGGCCTCTGCCTCGGGGAGCGGGCCGAAGGCAAGCTCGTTGGAGGTCAGCTTCGCGTAGTTGTCTGCTTTGCCCTCGGCCGCCATCCTCCAGGATTTCGGCGGGACGTAGAGCCTCAGCGGTTCCAACTCGGGCCTGAATTTCAACCTCGGGCGCTCCTCTCTCGGCTATGAACAGCCTGACAAGACTAGCCTCCGGCGCGATAGCTTTCAACGCGCCGCTACGGTTCCCCTGGCGGGCTGGACCGGAGGTTGGATCAGGCGGCGGAGACCCGGGCGGACCCACGGGTGACAAGCGTGGGATTTTCCAGCACGCCGAAGTCCGTAGAGGTTATGTTCTCGAAGTGCGGGCTCGCCAGCATCCCGTTGTAGATGTCGGTCTGCTTGTAGGCTTCCATCGCTTCCCGGTCTCGCCACACGTAGACGCCGCCGTAGGTGTTGGTCTCGCTGTTCACCAGCCAGGTTTTGGAAATGAGGCCGGGAAGTCCGGTGAAGGCCGGGGCTATGGCTTCGACCTGGCTGAGGTAATCCTCCTCCTTTACACCCGCGAGGCTGAAGTTGACGACCTGGATGCGCATCATGCTCCCCTTTCCGAAAGGTGGCTCTCTCTATCTGGCAGCGGGGGTCAACCCATGCACATCGCGCACCTCCTCTCCGATGTCATCGTCTTCCTTTGAAACTGAAGATCCCTGGCGCTGGGCCAGTGACAGGTACTCGTGGACCGACTGGACAGCGATGGAGCCCGCGCCCACGGCGGAGGCCACGCGCTTGACGGAACCGTGCCTCACGTCTCCGACGGCGAAAACGCCAGCCATGCTCGTCTCCATCTCCAGGGGCAGGCGCTCCACGCGCCACCCCCGGCGAGTTTGTCCGTACTGCGCGAGATCCCTCCCGGTTACGACGTAGCCGTCCTCGTCGCGGGTGATCTCCTGCGGCAGCCAGCCAGTATGCGGCTCCGCCCCGATAAGCACGAAGAGTCCGGCGGCTGGAACGGTCTCGGTGAGCCCGGAGGAAGAATATTCGAGGACGAGATTCTCCAGCCGCCCCCGGCCACCACCGTCCACCACCCGCGTGTTGAGAAGGACTTCAATGTTGTCGGCCGTTTCTATCTCCTGGATCAGGTAGTGGGACATGCTGGCTTCGAGCGAATCTCCGCGCACCACGACCGAGACGCGGGATGCGTACTTCGAGAGGTGCATCGCGGCCTGCCCGGCCGAGTTTCCCGCGCCCACGACGTAGACTTCCTGATCCTTCATCGCCCGGGATTCGGAGACGGCGGCCCCATAGAACACGCCAGAGCCGCTCAGGGCTTCGAGGTTCGGGACGCCCAGCCGTCGGTAGGAGGCGCCGGTGGCGATGATGACTGACTTGGCGGTCACATTGTTGCCGCAGGAGAGGCCGACCACGATCTCATCCCCGGAGCGGCGCAGTCCCGTGACGCGGCGCATGAACAGGAACGTCCCGCCGAAGAGCCATGCCTGCTCCGCGGCCCGGCGGGCCAGTTCCGCGCCGCCGACGCCCGAGGGGAAGCCTAGGTAGTTCCGGATCAGGGAGCTCGTGCCAGCCTGCCCGCCCACGGCCTCATCTTCCACTATCAGGGTGTCGAGGCCCTCTGAGGCCGCATAGACCCCGGCGGCCAGCCCCGCCGGCCCCGCTCCGACCACGACGAGGTCAAACTCATACTTCGCTAGATCAGGGTTCGCCCCGCAGGCGTCAGCAATGTCGGAGTTGGAGGGGTCTACGAGCACCTGTCCGTCGAAGAGGATCACTACGGGAAGCTGCGCCGGGTCGTGCCCAGTTCGGGCAAGCAACTCCCGGCCTTCTCTGGAGTCCGCAGGGTGGAAGGTGTGCAGGATGCCGTTGCGGCCGAGCAGGTCCCTCAGCTCGTGCGAACGCGGTGACCACTGCTCGCCGACAACCCTGATCTCCTCGAACTTCGGCAGCCGGTCCTTGGCCCAGTCGTAGAGGAACTCCGAGATCACCTTGTGGAACCGCTCGTCGTGCTCTCCCCAGGGCTTGTTCACGTAGTAGTCGACGCGCCCGAGGGACATGGCCTGAAGGATGGCCCCTGGGGCCGTCCTGTCTCCCCAGGCGACGAGAAGGACCCGTTTGGCGGTCGAGTAGATCTCACCGGCCCGCGTCAGGAAGTCCGTCCCGCTCATCCCCGGCAGCCACTGGTCGGCGAGCACGAGGGCCACCTTGTCGCCCGCCGCCTCGAACCCCCGCAACCGTTCCAGGGCCGATTCCGGGGACCTATCGCAGACCACGCGGTAATCGTCCCCGTAACGCTTGTGCAGCTCGCGCGAGATCCCCCGCAGAGCTTCTTCGTCCCCGTCCACGGCAAGCAATACCGGCCTGGAGACGGGCTCCTCAGGGCCGGTCAGCGCCCGCGTATCGAACTCATTCCCGGAGTGTTCGAATGTTCGGGCCGGCTTGAGCGGATAATGCATTCTCGGTCCTTCCTCTGATACTTCATCGGTCTCGGGAGCTCCGGTTACCGGCCGATCACCCACGCGCTCGCGAGCTTCCAGACTCCACGCGCGCTCTTTTGATGGTTGCCCGACCGCTGACGCCGGAAGGCACGCTTGCTCCCCGCCTCGCGCAACAGCTCCGCCCGGCGCTCGCGCAGCAACTCGAAGTCCATAACGTTCATCTCCGTCTCCTCTCGTCTCTTTACCGTCTGACACAAGTTTGACCTGGAGAGTGAGGTCCGGCATCGGGCGAAAGAACAATCATCGGGATGGACTTTTGGAAGTCCGGCGATATGGGACTAAAGTCCAATAGAGGCTACGATGGCAAAGCCCTCCAGCAACCCCTGCGCAAACAGCCGTCATGGGCGAGAGGCTGGAAAATGGTGCATCTGGGGGGTATTTTGGGGCGCGTCTCGGGAGTATGAAGTTTTCGTCATGCGGGTGACGGAAGGAAGATCAATGTCGGCAGAAGAGAACAAGACAGTTATCAGGCGGCTGATCGAGGAGGTCTACAACGGGGACGACATGGACCTGCTCGACGAGATCGTGGCGCCGGATGTCGTCAACTACACAGCCGTCCCCGAGCACCGGCGCGGTATCGCGGGCTTCAGGCACGTCATCGGATGGTCGCGCTCCGCCATGGATGCCAATTTCGAGATCGAAAGCATGATCGCCGAAGGTGACACGGTGGCGTGCCGCATCACGATGAGCGGCGTTCACCGGGGCGAGGTCGCTGGCATGCCGCCGACTGGCAAGCGTTTCTCCGTCGAGCACGTCCACTGGCACCGTATGGCCGGCGGCAAGCTGGTGGAACGCTGGGCCGTGAGGGATGACGTCGGGATGATGCGGCAGGTAGGCATCATCCCCGCGCCGGGGCAGCCGGAGGAAGCCAGCCCCGTCTAGCCAACCAGGAGCAACTCTAGCTCGTGCTCCAGCGGGATACCATCGGCCCCCCATTGCGGGAGCGAAGGCTTGACCTTTCTGGAGCGGAGCACGCCATGGCGGTGGAAGGCGCACAGGTCCATCCCCCACAGTTGATAGAAGCGAAAGGCCCTTGCGTTGTCGTTGGTGGTGACGAGCCAGAGGCGACGGTATCCTGCGACCGCGGCGTGGTCGTGGGCGGTGTCCCTCAAGGTCTGTCCGATCCTCCGCCCCTCCTCCGCGCTGATGATGGCGACCACCTCGCACTCACCGTGGGCCACGTCGTATGTGAGGAGGCCGACGGGCCGTCCGCGATTACCAGGCGCTGCGCCTCTCGAGGTCTCATTTTCGGGCGTTAGCTTTTCCTGACTATGTAGTAGTTGTTGATGAAGTCGTGCGGGAGTTGCCTGACCTCCACGGTGCCGAAGCCTGCATCGGCGAGCATCTCCCTGGCCTTCTCCTCGCCCCACATCGCGCCGAGCCCCGCGCCGCCCTGCGCCAGCGAGACGGTCATGCAGTGCATGGTCGAGATGGTGTAGGTGAACGGTCCCAGGGGATGTTCGAGGTTCTTCTCGACGTGGCTGGAGCCCGCGATGTCTTGCATTAGGTAGACGCCACCCGGACGGAGCGCCGCCGCGATGCCCGCCAGAACCGCCGCCGGTCGGGCCTGGTCGTGGATCACGTCGAAGGTGGTGATCAGATCGTACCGTTCGCTTTCGCCCAGCGCCGCAGCGTCCCTGACCTCGAAGCTGGCGTTGGTGAGCCCCTGTTTCTCCGCCTCGGCGCGGGCCCGCGAGACGCCTTCCTCCGAGATGTCGTAGCCGCTGAAGCGGCTGTTCGGGTAGACGCCCGCCATGAAGTTGACGGCCCGCCCGCTGCCAGAACCGACATCCAGCGCGTCTATGCCGGACTCCAGGCGCCCGACGAGGCCGTCCACGAGGGGGAGGATCGAACCGTTCAGAGCCGCGACCACCGTCTGGGCGCTCTCCTCGGCCATCACCTGATGGAAGCGTGGGTACGCTGAGTACGGCACGCCGCCGCCTTTCGTGAAGGCTTCCACGATCTCGTCCTCGACCGATCCCAGCAAGGGGATCCACTGGGCGGTTACGGCTAAGTTGTCCGGTGTGGCGGCCCTCGTCAGCCACACGGCGTGCTCCGCGGGCAGACGGTACGTGCCGTTTTCCGGGTCGTACTCCACGATCCCACCCGTCACCATCGCCCCGAGCCACTCGCGCACATATCGCTCGTTGCGACCGGCGGCGGAGGCTATCTGGGCGCTGGTGGACGGGGCGAGGCCCGCCATGGCGTCGAAGAGGCCCGTCCTGTGGCCGACGGACGTCATCAGCGCGACGGACGCCTCGTTCACCACTCCCAGCATCCGCTCCGCGAACGCCTCGGCTTTTTCCTGATTTATCTCCTGTGTATTCACGTCTTTCCTTTCTTCCACGTAGTTTCGTCTTTGATCGTACTTATATTCGCCCGGCGCGTCCGATAATTCTTCCTTTGTTCGCCGTCTCTCGAGCGCTTTCTAACGCCGCGTCACTTTCTTGGGCGCCGAGAACTCGGAGGTGTTGCCGTCGAGGTCGGTGGCCGTGGCGGTCACGTTGCGGCCCCTGGCTACCTTCGTCTTGAGGGAGAAGGAGGCGTTGCCGTTCAGGTTGGTGGTCACGGCCCGCTGTCCGATCAGGATTTTCCCTTCGTCGCTGCCCGCGGGGCTGGCGAAGATCTGTTACCCGGAAGGGCTGGCCTGGCTTGCTGCCCAGCTTGCCCCGGATGGTGGTCTTATCGTTCCCGATGTGGCCTCTGTCGTGGCGTTGTTCGGTGGTGGGTTTGATGATTTGCCTAGCTGTGTGAGTCACAGGTGCATCGTGCTTTCTCCCTTCGCTGGTGGTATCCACGCGGCTACCTCTGGATCTCGACGGTTCGCGTGGGCGGATCCTGGCGTTGGTTTTTCAGCATTCCGCTGTTTCACTCTTCCTCGGGGATCGGAATCGCAGACCTTTCAGGAGTGTGTTCGAGCGGAACCACTTTCCCGATTGCGCTGGGCGCAGTTGCCGGGCAAGACGCCTGGTCTCCGCCTCCCGCAGCAACTCATCGTGGTGCTGTTGCCACTGCTCCATCTCGTACAGGGTGTGCATCCCGAACTCCTCTCGCGTTGCTGTTGCCTCGAATGCCGGAAGTATCGGCGGGAACATAGGCAGGGGCATTGGGCGAAGGAATCCTTGTTGCCATAGGCTTTCGGAGAAGGGATAATCCAGGTCCAAAGTCCAATTGCGAACTTGCGAACTGGAGATCCGAAGCAGAGGTCCGAGACGAGGCATGACGGTACGGGTTTTGATCGCCGACGATCACGGCGTGGTGCGCCAGGGACTGGTCATGTATCTGAAGCTCGACCCGGAGATCGAAGTGGTCGGCGAGGCGTCCAACGGTGAGGAGGCCGTGAGCCTGGCCCACGACCTCAAACCCGACGTGGTGTTGATGGACGTGCTCATGCCGGTGATGGACGGCATCACGGCGACAGAGAGGATCAAGGCCGAGGTCCCGGAGGTGGAGGTCGTGGCGCTGACGAGCGTGCTGGACGACGGCGCTGTGACCGGGGCCGTGCGCGCTGGGGCGATGGGCTATCTCTTGAAGAACACCAGGCCCCAGGAACTGTGCCGCGCGATCAAGGGCGCGGCGGCGGGGCAGGTGCAACTAGACCCGGAGGCGGCGGCGAAGCTGATGCGTGAGATGCGGGCCCCCGAGAAGTCCGAAACGCTCACCGAGCGCGAGGCCGAGGTGCTCAGGCTCCTGGCGCGGGGCAAGGCGAACAAGCAGATCGCCCGCGAACTCTACGTCGAGGAGAAAACGGTCAAGGCCCACGTCTCAGCCGTTCTGCGCAAGCTCAGCGTCAGCAGCCGCACCCAGGCCGCCCTGTACGCCGTCCGCACCGGCCTGGTGAGCATGGACGAACTGAACGAGGAATCTTGGTAGCAACGCCCCAGCGTCAGGCTTCGCGCACCCTCCTGCGCGTGTTGCTGGTCGAAGATTCGGAGGATGACGCGCTGCTCCTGTTGCGCGAGCTGTGGCGTGTGGGGTACGAGGTGGATCACGAGCGGGTGGATACAGACCGGGCGATGCGGGAGGCGCTCGCTTCTGGTTCGTGGGATGTGATCTTCTCCGACTACCGGATGCCACGCTTCTCGGCGCTGGAGGCCCTGGAGCTGGTGCAGGAATCCGACTCCGAGGCACCGTTCATAATAGTCTCAGGCAGGATCGGGGAGGACGTGGCGGTCGAGGCGCTGCGGGCCGGGGCATACGACTACGTCATGAAGGACAGCCTCGCCCGGCTGCGCGCGACCGTGGAGCGTGGACTCGAAGAGACCGCGGAACGGCGAAGGCGAAGCCAGATCGAGGGCGAACTGCGGCGGCGCGACGCCATCCTCGACGCCGTGCGCTTCGCGGCGGACCAGTTCCTCGGCGAGGCGGCCGGCTGGGAGGAGAGCGTACGTACGGTCCTCAAACGCCTGGGAGAGGCGACGGAGGCAAGCCGCGTCTACGTCTTCGAGAACTACACCGGCGAGGACGGCGAAGTGTGGGCGACGCAGCGTTACGAGTGGGCGGCCGAGGGGATTTTGGATCAGACGGATAATCCCGTGCTCAAAGGCATCCCCTACCGGGCTGCGGGTTTCAGCCGGTGGTCGGAGATGCTGGGGCGAGGCGATCTGGTACACGGCCACGCGCGTGAGTTCCCGGAGACCGAGCAGCCCATGCTTCGTTCTATGGAGATTCTCTCTATTGCCGTCGTCCCGATCTTCGTCGAAGGGCAATGGTGGGGGTTCATAGGCTTCGACGAGTGCCTGGAGGAGCGCGAGTGGTCGGCGGCGGAGATCGGGGCTCTCGGGGCGGCGGCCGGCACTTTAGGCGCGGCCATCCGGCGCAGACAGATGGAGGAGCGGCTGCGGGGGAGCGAGGAACGTTACCGCGCCGTTATCGAGCAGGCCACCGACGGCATCTACCTGCTCGACGCCGACACCCGCCGCTTCGTCGAGACCAACCCGGCCTTCCGGCGGATGTTCGGCTACACGGCGGACGAGGTGCGGGAGATGGATATCTACGATCTCGTCGCCCATCCACGAGATGACGTTGACGCGACCATCGAGCGGACCTTGGAGACCGGGCGCCGCATAGTCGGGGAGCGGAAATACCGGCGCAAGGACGGCGAACTGCTGGATGTGGAGGTGGGGGTCAGCGTGATCTCGCTGGACGGGCGGGATGTTATCTGCACCATCGTCCGCGACATCACCGAGCGGAAGAAGGCGGAGCAGGCACTCAAACAGAGCGAGAGGCTGTACCGCGCCGTCATCGAGCAGGCCAGGGAGAACATCTTCCTGATAGATGTGGAGACAAAACGCATCGTGGAGTCGAATCGCGCCCTCCGCGAGTCACTGAACTACTCGGAGGACGAGCTTCACAATCTGACGCTCTACGATGTGGTCGCGGCCGACAGCGAGAGCGTGAACGCCAACATCCGGCGCGTTCTGGAGCAGGACAGCCCCTCCGTGGGCGAGCGGCGGTACGTTCGCAAGGACGGCTCACTTCTGGACGTGGAGGTGAGCGCGAACGTCATTCTGCGTGACGGCAGGCAGACGCTGGTCGCCGTGGCCCACGACATCACGGAGAGGGCGCGGGCCCAGCGCCTGCTCGAAGAGCGCGTGGCTACCCTATCGCTAATCGCCGCTGAGCAGACCCTCGACCGTCCCACAGAGGGCGTGCTCGGGGCGCTGGCGGAGAGCGTGGTCAACGCGAGCACGGCCGTCGCCTGCGGGATCGTTTTGATCGGTGAGGAGGATGGAGGGGTAGAGTTCTTCGGCTCCTACGGCCTCCCTGAAGGCTACACCTCCGGCCTGCAGGAAGCGTACCGGGCCGGGGTGAAATCACCCAGCCTCGAAGCCTTTCGCAGCCGCAGCCCGGTCCTCGTGCGCGACTTTCGCGCGTATCTTCTCGCGGACCCCAGGTACGAGCCCATCCACCGCTTCGTGGACGACGTGCCATGGGACATCGTGTACAGCCTGCCGCTCGTCTCCCGCGGCCGGGCGCTGGGCGCCATCTTCTTCTGCTTCCTTCCGGATCAGACACCGGGAGAGGACGAGAGGGTTTTCCTGCGGGCCGTGTCGGACCAGGCGGCCGTGGCCGTGGAGAACGCCCACCTCTTCTCCGAAGCCCGCGGCAAGGCCGCCCTGGAAGAACGCCAGCGCCTCGCCCGCGAGCTGCACGACTCAGTCTCTCAGGCCCTTTACGGCATCACCCTGGGCGTCGAGACCGCCCGCGAGTTGCTACGCAGCGACCCGGAACGAGCCTCCGAGCCGCTCGATTACACGGCGGGTCTGGCCGAAGCGGGCATGACCGAGATGCGAGCCCTGATCTTCGAGCTCAGGCCAGAGTCCATGGAAAACGAAGGTCTCAGGGCGGCGCTGGAGAAGCAGGCGGCGTCGGTCGAGGCCAGGCACGGGGTGCGGGTGGAGGCAGACCTTTGTAACGAGCCCAGAGTCTCTCTGGAGACCAAGGAAATCCTGTACCGGATCGCCCAGGAAGCCCTTCACAATGTCGTCAAGCACGCCCGCGCCCACAAAGCGGCGATACAACTGGAGTGCGCCCCCGGTGGGATCTCCCTCACCGTCTCCGACGACGGCGTTGGCTTCGACACGAAAGGCGATTTCCCGGGCCATCTCGGGCTGCGCTCGATGCGCGAGCGGGCGACGAGCGTGGGCGGAACGCTCGAAGTGGACAGCTCGCCGGGCCGGGGCGCCAGGATCAGCGCGCGGGTTCCCGCCTGAGGCGGGATATTCCCGGTACTCCGGTTGCCTTATGTGCCTCGTGTAGATAGAATCGCAGACCTTATGACAGATTCTGGAAGGCAAGAGAGAATAGAAGAACTCAGGGAGCGGGTAGACGGGGTGGACCGCGAGCTGGTGCGCATCCTGAACGAGCGGGCGCGTATAGTGCAGGAACTGAGCATCCACAAGCTGGAGGCTGGCGTACCGCTCTTCGACCCGAAGCGCGAGGAGGCGATCCTGCGCAAGGTCGCGGATCTGAACGAGGGGCCGATCTACGATTCCTCCATGCGCGACATATTCGAGCTGGTCATGCACCGTATCCGGGATCTCGAGGCACAACGCGGGGAGTTTCAGAGGTAGATGGACGTTTTCGAGTACGTTAAGACCGACGTAAAAACCCGGAACGGCATGATCCGGCCCAACACCTTCAGGGTCGTCGCCGGTCCCTGCACCGTGGAGAGCCGCGAGCAGTTCGCCGCAGGCGCGGAGGCTGTGAAGCAGGCAGGCTTCGAATACGTTCGCGGCGGGGCTTTCAAGCCGCGCACCTCCCCTTATTCTTTCCAGGGTCTCGGGGAAGAGGGACTCAAGATCATGTCCGAGGTCGCGGGTGATCTGGGGCTTAAGATCGTCACCGAGGTGATGGACCCTTACGACATCGAGCTTGTCATGGAGCACGCGCACGTACTTCAGATCGGGGCTCGCAACATGCAGAACTACCCGCTCCTGAGGCGCGTCGGCGCCGCCATTGCTGGTACGGATCACGGCGTTGTCCTGAAACGCGGCCTCTCAGCAACCGTGGAGGAGTGGATCCTCGCCGCCGAGTACGTGACCAGCGCTGGCGGGGACAACGTGGTCCTGTGCGAGCGGGGCATCCGCACCTTCGAGACGAGCACACGCTTCACGCTCGACCTCTCAGCCGTGATAGTGGCGAAGCGGCTCACGGATCTCCCGGTCATAGTAGATCCATCCCACGCGGCGGGCCGCAGCGACCTGGTGATCCCGCTCTCCAAAGCCGCGGTCGCCGCCGAGGCGGACGGCCTGATGGTCGAGAGCCACCACGACCCGCAGGAAGCCCTCTGCGACGGGGAGCAGGCGCTCCCGATACCGGCCCTCCTCGGCCTCAAAGACGTGCTCCGCCCCTTCGCTGGCGCCATGGGCCGGGAGGTCATCTAGTCTCTCAAGCGGCGCCCAGGAGACGCCAGTGAAGCCCCTCGGAGGAAGGTTCGTGCTTCTGCGCGAGGTCGGCGCGGGAGGCATGTCCAGAGTATTCCTCGGCCGCGATGAGGTTCTCGATCGTCCGGTCGCGGTGAAGATCCTGAACACCGGGCACGATGATACGAACCTCGGCACTCGCTTCCGTCGGGAGGGACGCACGGCTGCGAAGCTCTCGCATCCCAACATCGTGCAGGTCTACGATGCGGGGGAGGGGGAGTTCGAGGGCCGCCGAGTATCGTACATAGTGATGGAGTACATCTCTGGCGGGGATTTGAAGGGGATAGTGGACCGGGGGGGAGCGCTTCCCGGTGCCATGCTCACGCGGCTTGGGGCCGACGTGGCGGCTGGTCTCGCGCACGCTCACGAGCGGGGTGTGATCCACCGCGACATCAAGCCAAGAAACGTTTTGCTCGACGAGAACGGCACCCCCAAGCTCACGGATTTTGGCGTCGCCCGCGCCCTGGACGAGGGCGCCACGACCACCTCGGAGGCATATCTGGGAACCGCTGCGTACTCGTCTCCGGAGCAACTCCGGGGCGGCAAGGTCACCCCGAAAAGCGACATCTACTCCCTTGGCGCCACCCTTTACCACGCGGCTGTGGGAGGACCGCCATTCGTGGGCGGCCCGCTGGACATCGCCACCCAACAAACCGAAAACCCCCTGATACCGCCCCGCGCCAGGGGCGCTTCCATCGGCAGGGGTTTCGAGGAGTCCATCCTCGACTGCCTCTCCATTGACCCTGATGAACGCCCCGGCGCCGGCGACCTGAAAGAATTGTTGCTTCCGTCCGGCATCGTGGGGCTCGCCGCTCCGCAAAACGGCGGCAACTCCAACGGCTGGTCCTCCGGCCCATCCGACGATGAGCTCGGGGGGACGACGAACGTGGCGGGGGGAGGGGCGACACGACGTTCCAGCGGACGCCAGGCTACCGCCTCAGGGCCACCGGATGAGACGATCATCATCCCAACCCGAACCTTCAGGTCCGGCACCCGCCCGAGGACGCTGCTCGCCTTTCTGACGATAGCGGTGGTCGTGCTTATCCTCGCCGGAGCCGGGGCGTGGGCGCTCCTTGGCTCGAACCAGGATGAGGCGTCCCCACCGAAAAACTCGGGCCAGGAGCAGGCGGACGGCTCCCCCAAAGAGGAGGCCCAGAAGCTCGACCTGAAGCAGGAACCCGAGAACAAGGGCCAGGGAGATTCCGCCGGGGCCGGTTCTCAGGGTGGTTCGGAAGAGGAGCCAGCGCCAGCGCTGCCGCCTGAGAAGGCCGAGCAGGTGGTCTTCGATATGTACTACGAGGAATCCTTCGCCACGCCGCAGACCTCGTGGGTATTCCTCTCCGAGGGTCTGCAGAGCGAGATCGGCTCCGTGGACAAGTGGGCTGAGCAGGAAGATATCTACACTTTCATCTATATGGAGTTCCTCTCGATGCCGCAGGCCAGCATTACGGGCAACGAAGCCAACGTCGCGTTCAAGGTGCGCCTGGATCACAACTGGGGCTCCGAGGTTCTCTCAGGCACCTGGGTCTGCGTCAACCAGGACGGTAAGTGGAAGCTCGACCGCCTGGAGGGCGAGCAGAGTAAAACCTTCTAGGAGAGCGACGCCCCCGGTCTCTCCCTTTCAGTTTCGTAGTAAACCCATATAATCGGGCGCGTGGTCCGTATATCAGACAGGTTTGTGTTGCAGCGTGAGATCGGCGCGGGAGGCATGGCCCGCGTGTTCCTCGGCCGTGACGAGATCCTCGGTCGTCTGGTTGCAGTGAAGATCCTGAAGTCCGAGTACGGCGGCACGGACCTCGGGACGCGCTTCCAGCGAGAGGGACGCACGGCTGCGAAGCTCTCGCATCCCAACATCGTGCAAGTCTACGATGCTGGGGAGGGGGAGTTCGAGGGCGAAGAGGCTTCGTACATAGTGATGGAGTACGTGCCTGGCGGAGACCTGAAGGCGCTCATGGACGAACGTGGGCCGTTGCCTGGTGGGCGGCTCTCTGCTATCGGGGCCGAGGTTGCGGCTGGTCTCGCGCACGCTCACGAGCGCGGTGTGATCCACCGCGACATCAAGCCTCACAACGTATTGCTCGAAGAAGGGGGCCGCGCCAGGCTGACGGATTTCGGCATCGCCCGCGCCCTCGACACCACCCAGGCTACCCGTACCGGCTCCTACCTGGGGACGGCGCTGTACTCCCCGCCTGAGCAACTCAGGGGAGGGGAGGTCACGCCAAAGAGCGACGTTTACTCCCTTGGCGTCACGCTCTACCAGGCTGCAACAGGCGAGGTTCCCTTCACAGGCACCCCTATAGAGGTGGCAAGCCAGCACGTCTCCAGGGAGCCAGCCCCGCCGCGTGGGATCAACCCGGATGTCAGCGGGTCGATGGAGGCCCTGATCCTGGCGTGCATGAGCAAGAACCCGGATGACCGTCCCACCGCCGACGAAACCCGCGTAAACCTGCTGGAAGCCGGTCGCGGGGCCCACGCCACCCGCGCCTACACCGAAGCCCCCGCCGAAGAACCCATCCCGAAACGCACACCCCCTCCGGCGACCCCAACCAGGATCGCCAGGGGGAACCCCCGAAGAAAGCGTCCCGGTATGGTGCTGGCGATGCTCGGGTTCTTGGCTGTGATCGCCGTGATCGGGGCGCTGTTCCTCGCGTCACCCATTTTGTCCGGAAGCGGAGATCAGCAGGCAGGCGGCGGCAACGCACGTAATGCGCAGGCGGGCAGCCAGCCCAACGGTGGGCCATCCGGCAAAGGTCAGGTAGCTTCGGATGGGCAGACCGCCAGCGGGTCAGCCAGCGAGTCCGCCAGCGGGTCCGCCAGTGGATCTGCCAGCGAGTCTGCCACGTCATCGGCGTCCTCCGGGAGCCAGTCGGCGGGTTCGGGTTCGGATACGTCGGGAGGAGCGACGGAAGAGGCCGGGCGGACGGTCGAAGAGTTCTACACGTCCGCCGCGCAGGGCGATTACGATACGTCCTACGATTTATTGACCGAGGACTGGAAGCAGGCGCAGTTTCCCGAGCAATCGATCCTGGCGGGGACGTTCGCGCCCGTCGAGAAAATCACGTTCGTGCAGGGACCGACTGCGGAGGTTTCCGGCGACACGGCGACGGTCACGGGCACTACGAGGGCCGAGCTTACCACCCGTACCGACCGGAACGAAGGAACTTGGAGGCTCGTGAAGGAAAACGGCAAGTGGCTCATAGACGGGTGGGTTGTGAACCTGATCAGCAGCAGGCCCGCGTGAATATAATGGGCGCAGGCTACGGAAGGGATATGCTCTGAAAACCATATTCACGGCTGTGGTCTCGGCCATAATCGGGGGTCTCATAGCCGCGCTTTTCGTTCTGGTTGGGATGGAGTGGCTGGACGCTGGCTCATCGGGCGGGGTGACTATCAGGGAGTCCTCTTCGCCGCCCGTCTCCCAGAAGTCTGGCGATTCCAGCGCCTCGAGCCAACCCAGCGCCCCCATCCACTCGCACGTCGGCGAGGTGTACGCGAGCCAGGGGCCAGGCGTGGTGAGCGTTGACGTGGCCTCTGACGTGGGTCCTGCCGGTGGTTCCGGGTTCGTCCTGGACGATAGTGGCCACATAGTCACCAACCAGCACGTGGTCGAGGGGGCCAACGAGGTGTCTGTCAGGTTCTCCAGCGGCGCAAGGAGGGACGCCCGCATCGTGGGCGAAGACCCTTCGACTGACGTGGCTGTGCTTCAGGTAGACGCGCCCAGCGACGCCCTTACGCCGCTGACGCTCGGGGACTCGGATTCCCTGGAGGTCGGGGAACCGGTGATCGCCATGGGCAACCCGCTGAACGTTGGTTTGAGCGTGACAACCGGCATCGTGAGCGGCGTGGGGCGCCCGATCAAAGCCCCCAACAACTACACAATAGACGATGCCGTGCAGACCGACGCTGCCATAAGCTCGGGCAACTCAGGCGGGCCTCTGCTCGACTCGCGCGGCACGGTTATAGGCATCAACTCCCAGGTCGCTTCTGCTGGCGCAACGGGCGTGGCGCAGGGCGTTGGCTTCGCGGTGCCGGTCAACACCGTCAAGAACGTGGTGCGCCAGCTCATAACCACGGGCGAGGTCGAGCACGGTTACATCGGGGTGCAGATGTTCTCGGTAGGCATCGAAGAACTCGAAGCGTACACCACCCTCTCCCGGGATCAGCTCCGCGATAAATACGGCCTGCCGCGGAGCGGGGCCATAGTGAGCGAGGTCACCCCCGGCGGCCCGGCGGACGAGGCTGGCATCGCTGGCGGTGATGAGGAGGATATCGGGGGTTTCCCGGTTCCCGTCGGGGACGTAATTACTGGGGTAGCCGGGCATAGCGTGACGACGCCTGACGATGTGATCGCGGTCGTCAACACCCTGACCCCCGGCGACCACCTGAAACTCACGGTAGTCACGCCGGGCGAGGAACCGCGCAAGGTAGATATCACGGTCGGCTCCCAGCCCGAAGGTTCGTAGTAGTCAGAAGGCGTGGCCTGGGCGTTTGCTTCGCCTGCGGCAAGGTGATACAGTCCCGCCTTGCCGCCAGGGATGGCGGGTTGCAGTAGGTTGCGGGTGGGCGCAAACACCGCCCATCCGGGATACGGAAACGCTGGAGGTAACTGTGGCGCGCGGTACTGTCAAGTGGTTCTCCGACGAGAAGGGCTACGGTTTCATCGAGAACGTGGACGGCAGCGAAGATGTATTCGTCCACTTTTCCGAGATAGTCGGGGATGGCTTCAAGACGCTGGAAGAAGGCAACGTGGTCGAGTTCGAGATCGTGGACGGGCGCGGCGGCAAGCAGCAGGCTTCGAAGGTCGAGGTCGTTGGCTAGGGAGAACTGGGCGTAAACTTTTCATGGAGGCCGGGGTGGCGGTAGCCCCGGCCTTTGCGACTTCGGGGGATGATTTGCCGGGAGACGCCGAAGGATTGAAGCGAACCGCGGCCCGTGAGGGCGTGGATGGCTACGTGCGGAGCGGCATGGCCCTGGGGCTTGGCAGCGGCACGACGTCCGCCCTCGCGGTGCTCAGAATCGGTGATTTGCTCCGCTCGGGCGAGTTGCGTGACGTGCGTGGGATACCGACCTCGGAGGCGACAGCCAGGATGGCCAGGGAGGCAGGCATCCCACTGGTGGGTCTCGACGATGCCCGACCTGACCTCACAATCGACGGGGCGGATGAGATCAACGCCTCCCTCGACCTCATCAAGGGCCGGGGAGGCGCACTCCTGCGCGAGAAGATCGTCGCGGCCTCGGGTGGGGGGCTGGTGGTCATAGCCGACGGCTCGAAGATGGTGGACGCCCTCGGAGAAGGGCCGCTCCCCGTCGAGGTAGATCGTTTCGGGTACGAAGCTACGCTGAACGCCCTGGCAACCCTTGGTTGCGAACCTGAGTTGCGTCTGCTCTCGGGCGAAGAACCCCATCCGTTCGTCACCGACGGAGGACACTACACCGTAGACTGCAAATTCTACTCCATCCCCGACCCGGCTGGGCTGGAGACCGAGATACGGAGCATCCCAGGTGCCCTCGAATGCGGCCTCTTCGTTGGCCTCACACGGGCCGTAGTCATCGCCAGCGAAGTCGGCGTGGAGGTCATCGAGTCGGGGTTGTCGTAAAGCTGACTAGCTGATGGTTCCGAAGCCGGTGCGGGCTCCGGAGCGACTCCTGCCCGACCGCTCCTTCTCCACGACCAGCTTGTAGATGGATTCGAGCAAGACGTAGACTGTCGCCTTGCCCTCCTGCATGTCCACGCGCAGGTAGTCGTCGGTAACCTCTATCTTGTCCACGTCGTCGGACTCCACGGTGAAAGTGTCCCTGCGGTCCCAGACCACGAGGTTGGCCGCCTCTTCCCTGGCCTGGTCCACGATCTTCCCAACGAGCTCCTTGTACATACTCAAAACTCCTATGCTCTCTTATCTGCCAACGTCCCGAGTATTCTACTTTAGAAAGGGCGTTCGGTGGCGGCCATCGTCAGCGCGCCGCCTGTACTAAAATATCCGGCTGCCAACCCACGAACGTGAGATCGGAGACTTGGGAACGGAAGAGAAGGGCGCGGCGCGAAGAATATGGAAGTTCGACAGGGCGCTGTTCGCGGCGATATTTCGCGTGAAGTCGCCGGTGTTCACGCGCGTGATGCGGGCCTTCACGGTGATCGGGACCGCAGGATTCCTGTGGGGTGTCATAGCCGGTTTCGCGTTCCTGCTAACGGGGCTGGAGCCGTGGCGTTTGATCCTGTCTTGGGGGGCTGTAGCGGCGTCCTGGATCATCGCTGAACTCTCCAAGAATCTTTTCGACCGCGCCCGTCCCTCCATCTCGGACTCGGAGATAGCGCCGCTCATCAAGACGCCATCTTCAAGCTCGTTTCCATCGGGCCATGCGGCGACCGCCGCCGCCGGAGCCCTGACGCTTTCGATCACTTACCCGCCACTCGCGCCGTTGCTCGTGCTTGCCGGGCTGCTCGTAGCCCTCTCCCGCGTATACCTCGGCGTTCACTATCCATTCGACGTGCTGGCGGGAATCACCATAGGTGTAGTAACGACCTCGCTCTTCCTGACGATAGCCGGGCTTCTGGCGTGAAGCCGCTTACCAGCTTAATCGGCGGAGCGCGTTAGAAAGATACGGTGAGCACTACACGCCACTACACCATCGGGGCGGTCGCCAGAGACCTTCGGGCGCTCAAAGCGCTGGAAGGAAGGATCCGGGATCTCGACGTTCAGTCCGGCCCGCTGCTGGTGCTTACCAGAAGGCGGGACGAACGCCTCATCCAGATTATCCTACCCGAAGCGGAAGTGAGGCGGGTCGAGACAGGCCTCTCGAAGGCCCAATGGTTCGAGTTCGCCAGCACCTACCTCGGCGTCACCTCAGTCAGCGTTCTCATGGGCGCAGTCCACCTTGCAACTGGCCTGACCGTGCAGGCTGTTATGACCCTCGCCGCCATCATCGGGCTGGTGATCTACCACCGCATGCCGCATCTCCAGAAGAAGCTCCTTGGGCTGGCGCTGCCTGAAAAACTCGCGGGCGAATGGAACGCAGCCTTCCCCAACGGGTTCGCCCTCGCCCTGGTCACAGTGCCTGAGGAGCACTTCGACGAAGCACAGGAGGCCTTTCTCGAACACGAAGACCTCAGGGCGACGCTGGCCGTTGACCGAAAGCCGGTTTTATAGGCTACAGGCAACAGGTTTCAGCTATCAGGTTGACCGAAAGGCGGATCGAAGCTCTCTCGGATGATTACCTCGCCAAACCTGATGCCTGAAACCCGAAACCTGATACCTTATGACCCATGATCGTCCGCGAACGCCCCGAATCTTTCGTCCTGATCCAGCAGAACGACCACGCCCTCGCTTCAGGAGAATTCGCCAGGCACTGGACCGATGCGCCGCGCCCGTTCGAGCCTGCGGTTCACGCGATCGCGAGCCACGACGTGGCGTGGAAAATCCCTGACTCTTCAGTGCGCTGGAACGAGGACGCCGACTGGCCCTACTCTTTCGTGGACTACCCTTTGGAAGACAAGATCCGTGCGTATGCCAGCGGACTGGACCAGCTCGAATCGAGCGCTCCGTATGCTGCCTGCCTCGGCAGCATGCATTACGAAAGGCTGCTGCGTGAGTTCGGTAGCACCGCCGCCGAAACACGGTTCGTCGAGGTAGAGGCTGGCCGTCAGGAGCGGCTCAGGCGGGATATGAGCGGGGAAGAACTGGAGAACCTGGAGCGCAACCTCGACCTGCTCAGGCTGTGCGACGGACTATCGCTCTTCGTGTGCCTCAACGAACCTGGCTCCTCGGACTACCCGCCGCCCTATCCTGGCGGCTTTCGTTTCGACGGGGAGACTTACCAGCCTGTCTGGGAAGAGTCGAACAACCTGCGCCTGCGGCCAAACCCGTTCACCGAGGCATTCGAAATCTCGATTCCCTACCAGGAGATCAGGCGGGACCGCCAGCACATCGGTGAGGGTCGGATCGAGCTTCAGGTAACCTTGTAATTTTGGTGTAACATCACCATTCGTAATCCCTCTGGTTTTTGAAAGGACTCTCATGAGAGACGCGTCTTACGACTTTCTGAAAAGGTTGCTCTCCACGCCTGGACCGAGCGGGCGCGAGGCGAACGTGGCGAGGGTCTGGCGGGAAGAGGCGGAGAAGTTCTCGAGCGTCAGGGGCGACAGGATGGGCAACTCCTTCGCCACGCTGAATCCTGGCGGCGGGCCGCGGGTGATGCTGTCTGGGCACATAGATGAGATCGGGCTGATGGTCACCCACGTGGACGAACAGGGCCTCATCCGATTCTCAGGCGTTGGCGGCTGGGACCCGCAGGTGCTCGTGGGACAGAGGGTGCGTTTCCTGACGAAGAACGGTGAGGTTCCCGGGGTCATCGGCAAGAAGGCCATCCACATCATGGAGGCCGAGGAGCGCAAGAAGGTATCCGAGATCAAAAGCCTCTGGGTGGATATCGGGGCCAAAGATGGTGACGAGGCGAAGGGGATGGTGGAGATCGGGGACGTCGGCGTTCTGGATCGGGATCTGCTGGAGTTGCCGAACGGTCGCATAGCCTCACGCTCCCTGGACAACCGCATGGGCGCGTTCGTGGTGCTCGAAGCGCTGCGCCTGATCTCCGAACAGGAGAACGTCGCGGCCGAGGTCGTCGCGGTGGCGAGCGTGCAGGAGGAGATCGGACTGTACGGCGCCCGGGGCGCGGCTTTCGGCCTCGACCCCGACGCTGCCATAGCGGTTGACGTTACCCACGCCACCGACACCCCAGGCATCCCGAAGAACGAACACGGGGATCACGCGCTGGGCAGCGGCCCCGTCATCCAGCGGGCCGTAGTGCTTAGCCCCATCGTCTCGGACGGCCTGGTGGCTGCGGCAGGGCTGGAGAACATCTCGTATACCGTGGAGGCGAGTTCCCGCTCCACGGGGACAGACGCCGACGCCATCCACTTCGCGCGGGCCGGTATCGCCACGGGGCTCGTATCCTGCCCGAACCGCTACATGCACTCTCCGAACGAGGTGGTCGAGCTCTCAGACGTGGAGGACTGCGCCCGCCTCATAGCCGCCTACGTGGGGGGGCTGGACGAAGATACAGACTTCGTCCGCTAGCGTCCCGGATACTCTATCTTGAAGGACCAGGAAAGGCGCGCCTCCGCCTGGGTAGAGATATCGCTGCTCCTGACGGTAATCTTCTTCGGGACCAACTTCGTTGCGGTCAAGCTCGTAGTCGAGGTGGTGCCGCCGTTGCTCTTCGCTGCCGCGCGTTTCACCTTCGCCGGGCTTTTGCTCTTCGTGATACTGCGCCTGCTGGAACCCGCGACCCGCCTGAAGCGGGGCGACTTCCTGCCGGTGTTCGGGCTCGGCGTAGTTGGAATAACGCTCACTCAGTCCGTGTTCACCATCGGGGTGAGCCTCACGACGGCGGCCAACACCGCGCTCATCTACTCGACGGCCCCTGTGTGGGGGATGCTCCTTGGCTTCTTCCTCGGCCTGGAGAGGCCACGGTTCTCGGGCGTCGCCGGGGTTGGCCTGTGCCTGGTCGGGGTGGCGACCGTGGTGTATGGGGGCCTGGATCTCGGCGGCACCAGCCTCCCCGGGGACGCCCTCATCCTCGCCGCCGCAGTCTGCTGGGGTTGCTACACCATGCTCTCCATCGGCCTGCTCCGGCGATACTCCCCGCTCGCCGTCGCTGCATATCCCATGGTCCTCGGCGGCCTCGCCGCCTTCCCGCTCGCCCTCGTTGACCTCGATGTAGACGTGGCAGCCCTCGATGGAACCGTGTGGTTCGCGGCCCTGTACTCCACGCTCTGCTCCTCGGCCTTCGGGTTCGCCGCCTGGCAACGCGGTGTCTCCCGCGTCGGGGCGAACAGGGTGCTCGTCTATCAGTACCTCGTTGCGGTAACCGGCGTCACCGCTGGCATCCTGCTCCTGTCAGAGAGCTTCGGCCTCCAGCAGGTGCTCGGGGCCGTCGTGGTTCTCGCTGGCGTTTACCTCGCGCGCAAGAGGTGAAAGGACGCCGTGTGCGAGTGCCATGTGTTTTTCGGTTCTCTATGGGGTTCGGGTGACGCGGCGCCTGTCCTGGCGTGGGCGGCGCACGGCGGTTCTGTCTGAGGGTTCGGGGAGGATGAAGATCAGGGCCAGCACCACGAGGAGCGCGAGGCTGGCGGCGAGGCTGACGAAGGCAATCAAGAAGGCGAGTACGTAGAAGAACGCGCCGAGCACGTAGCGCCGGGTCATGGCGCGTATCAGGGTGAGGTCCATGCGTTCGTCCAGCAGGCGGCGGCTGCCAGCCACGTACAGCCAGAGGAGGGTGAAGAAGATGGCAGTCATCATCAGGGTGCCAGCGTAGAGGGCGCCCGCCGTGGTGCGCTCGGCAGCCGTCCCTTCCAGGTACTCGGATAGCACGGCGGTGGGGAAGGGGATGAAGGCAACGAACATCAGGAACAGGATATTCAGGAAAAGCAGGCTGTGGTCCGAGCGCACTATATACCTGAAGCGATTGTGGTGGTTCGCCCAGATCACACCTATCTGAAGAAAGCTGATCACATACCCCAGATACGATGGCCACTGGTCCAATAGCTCCCCGAAGAGCGTGGCGCCCAGTGGGAAGTCTGCCACGTGCGGAACCCCGATCTCTATGACTAGCAGCGTGATCGCGATGGCAAATACAGCGTCCGAGAAAGCCTCGATCCTGCCGGTTTCGCTATCAATGCTGTTTTGAAGTTCCATGCCTGCTTCCGCCCCTTCCTCGCCGACGCACACTATATAGTTTGCACCATCGGGTACGCATGATGCAACGCGGGGCAACATAATGTTTGGCCAGGACTGTTATTCCACAGAACTGGCCAGCGTCTCGATGCGTTCTGCGAGCCAGCCCGCTGCGTGTTCGTGTACGGGTTTCATGAGCACTGAGCGCAGTACCCTGACGCTGTCGGCATCGCGGCTGATACCTGGATGCAATGCGGCAAAATCATCTGCGCTGACGCGCAGGGTGGAGAGGAAGATGGGATCCGCTTCGTCCGCCATGCCAGCGTGCAGGACCGCATCCGTGGCCCTGTCGATGGCATGTGTGGTTGGGCGGTCGGGGAAGTACGCGACGATGTCAAGCGTGGGGTCCAGGTGCAGCGTCACGCCATCGCTGGCGTCCACGCGGGCTGCGAAGTCCAGTGCTGCCCGGCGGCAGGCCGCGAGGATCGGGCCGAGGCCGCTTTCGCGCCGGAGCGGCAGCGCCTGAAGGGTGAGCCACAGTGCGCCAGCGGCTGCCCCTGCTCGGGAGCATTCCAGGGAGATCTCACCGAGGTGCAGGTCGTCGCTCGTGAAGTATGTGTATGGCGAGTCGTGCAGGTAGAAGCGGGCGACGGAAGGGTCAGCGAAGAGCACTGCGCCGCACCCGTAGGGCTGGAGTCCGTGCTTGTGCGGGTCAACGACCACCGAATCGCAGGCCGCGATGGCCTCGTAGGCGGGGCCGCCGAGCAGTGCGAAGAAGCCGCCATATGCGGCGTCGACGTGCAGGCGTACGCCGTAGCGTTCGCGCAGGGCGAGGGCTTCGTGTACGTCGTCAACCGCGCCAAGCCCAGTGGTTCCTGGCGTGAGCACGACGGTGCCAACGTCGCCGCGCTGGCAGGCGGCTTCGACGGCGTCGAGGTCTATGCGGCCGTCTGGGTGCGCCGGAACCGCCTTCGAAGCAACCCCGAGTACCTGGCACATGCGTCCGTGGGGGTAGTGGGCGCCTTCGGAGTAGACGATGGCGGCGTCGGGCCGCAGCTCCCTGGCCACCCACAGCGCCTCCAGGTTGGCGATGGTGCCGCTGGAGGTCAGGTGCCCGAGCGCCTCGTCTGGCAGGCCGAACATCCCGGCGAGCATGCGCATGACCTCCATCTCCATCGGTGAGGTCGCCTGCGAGGCGTCGAGCGCGTGGTTGTTGGGGTTGACGATCATGGCCGCGAGGTAGCCAGCGACGGCGATGGGATGCGGGGCTTTGAGCATCTGCCCGGCGTAGCGCGGATGGAAGAAAGGCAGGTTGGCTTCCATGCGGGCGGCGTATTCGTCGAGCAGTCCGTCGAGGCCGTCGGGAAGGTGGGTGTCTGGCAAAGCGCCCCAGCTGGCCTCCCAGGTCTCCACGCCGCTAAGGACGCGCTCGATCAGGGCTCGGCGGGAGGTGGGATCAGCCATCTTCGACGACCTCCGAGGCAACGAGCATCTGGATAAGTTTTCCGCGTGGATTGCCTGTATAGGACAGCCTCATCGCCATGTCGCGCGCAGCACCCTCAACCAGTTCCCGTGCGCGAGCTTCTTCAGCCTCGCATCATCGTAGCCGCGTTCGCGCAGCACATCCAACAGCTTCGTCAGGCCGGACACGTCGCCGAGATCCCTCGGCATCTTCGCCCCGTCGAAGTCGGAGCCGAAACCGACCCTGTCTATCCCGATGCGCTCCACCAGATAATCCACGTGCTGGGCCACGATCTCCAGCGGCGTGTCCGCGTCTTCATGGCCGTCCTCGCGCAGGAAGCTGACCGCGAAGTTCACGCCGACCATGCCGTCAGAATCACGGATCACATCGAGTTGCTGATCCGTGAGGTTGCGTGATGATGCGCAGAGGGTGTGGGCATTCGAATGTGTAGCCACCAGCGGCGCGTCCGTAGCCTCCGCAACGTCCCAGAAACCACGCTCATTGAGATGCGAGAGGTCCACAAGAACACCGAGCTCGTTGCATTTGCGCACCAGTTCCCGTCCAGCGTCCGTGAGACCTGGGCCTGTGTCTGGCGAGGACGGGAATCGGAAAGGAACGCCGTGGGCGTATGCATTGGGACGGCTCCACACGAGGCCGAGTGAACGGAGTCCTTTCTCGTACAGTTCCTCCAGCGAGTTTGGATCTTCACCGAGGTTCTCCGCACCCTCGAAGTGCAGGATCGCCGCTATCGTACCGTCTTCCAGGCAGGTTTTGACCTCATCCGCCGTCCTGACGACTTTGATCTGGGATTCTGACTCGGCTTCGATGCGGAAGAGGCGCGAAGAGAGCGCATCCGCCAGGGCGCGCGCGTAGTCCGGGGCCACGGGCGGGGCGCCAGCGACCTCGTAGCCCTCATCCGTCACGGATAGGGCCGACTCTTCGGTCCAGCCGTCCTGCCTCCGGTTTGGGGTGAAGCAGGCGAAGAAGCCGCCGCCGAAGTTTCCTTCGCGGGCACGGGGCAGGTCTATGTGGCCCGTCTCGCTGCGCTCGAAGAAGGAGCGTCCCTTGCTTCGTCCGCGCAGGTGCAGGTTGAGGAGCGTGTCGTTGTGGCCGTCGAATACAGCGATATCGTTCATTCTTCAGATGATACAGAACGAGGCGGCATCAAAAAGCGGAGCCACGAAAATCGCGGCTCCGCTTTGTTGACCCTCGAAGTTCTGCTAGTACTTGGGAATGCTTGGATCTATCTCGTCGCTCCAGGCCAGGATGCCGCCCTTGACGTTGTATGTGTTGCTGAAACCTGCGTTCTGCATGAGCCTGACGGCGTCCGCGCTCCTTGAGCCGCTGCGGCAGAGAACCGCAACGTCACCGCCGTTGTTCTGGACCTCGATTAGGCGCTCGGGAAGCTCACCCAGCGGGATGAGCTTCGATCCGATGTTCACTAACTCGTACTCGTGTGGCTCGCGCACGTCGAGAACGTTTATGTCCTCGTCGTTGTCCATCTTGGTCTTGAGCTCACCGACGGTGATCTCCGGCACGTCGTTCTCTGCTTCGGCGGCGCCAGCCTGCTGGATGCCGCAGAATT
>JACDAR010000202.1 GCA_013695335.1 Rubrobacter sp. | reverse complement strand
TGGCCGCAGTATCCACAGCCGTGCTCGGTTTCGTCGCGGCGGCTTGTATATGGTGGATCTACTTCGACTACGTCGAGACGACTGGAATGTCCCTGGCCCCGAAGCCCGCTTTCTACTGGGGATACGGTCATCTCGCTGTCTACGCCGCCATCGCCGCGTTCGGGGTCGGCATCCAGCTCGCCATCGAAGGATCAGCCCACATCGAGTCGGCGGCGCTCGCCCCAACTGCCGAGGATGTTGGATTCGGCTTCGCGGCGCGTATGATCCTGGCCGGCTCCGTCGCCGTCTACTTGCTGGCCGCAACCTTCGTACAGTACGTTAACCGCCATTCTCTGGGCGAACGCATCATCTTCGGACGATCCATTCTTGCCGCTTTCCTCTTGATTCTCGCGCTCCTCGGCGGCGTCCTTTCCTCGCCAGTATTCGTGGCCGTATTGGCGTCGTCTCTGGTGATCCTCACCGTCTTCGAGAAGATCTACGCGGGCCGGATGGTAGATCAGGCGTGAAGGTACGAACCGGCTAGTCGCGGGCCTTCTTGGTTATGCGGCGGAGCACGTAGAGAATGAGGAAGAGGACCACGAAGGCGACGATGCCGTAGCCGAAGGACTTGGCTGTGGCGAGCAACTCGTCCCAGTATTCGCCGAAGACGTAGCCGATCAGGGTGTAGACGATTGCCCAGACCGTGACTGCCGTGAGGTTGTAAGGGACGAACCTGCGGTACTTCATCCCCGTTACCCCGGCGAACAGCGGGGTCATGCTCCTGAGGCCAGGGCCGAAGCGGCCGACGAGGATCGTCTTGCCGCCGTGGTTGTCGAAGTAGCGTTCGACCCGCTCCAGGCTCGTCTCGTCTATGAGCAGGCGGAGAACCTGTATCTTGAGCACGCGATGGATGAGGGGACGGCCGCCGATCTTGCCGATCCAGTAGACGGAGTTGTCCGAGATCAAAGCGCCTGCAAATCCGGAAAGCATGACCAGCGGGAGCGCTGCCTGACCGTCGTTTGCGAACCATCCTCCCGCGAAGAGGACGATGTCGCCGGAAGCAGGGAGGCCGAAGTTGTCCAGCGCTGCCCCGATTATGATTACTACGTATCCGTGGGTGAGGAGCAGGCCGGTCACGAACTCCAGAACGCCCTCTGGGGAGTCCGGGATGGAACGGATGAAGGCCGCGAGAGATCCCATCTGGCGGCATTTATACCACGCTGCATTGCGCCGGAAGTTCCCGGAGTCCATCCTACGGCTGTTGACTCTCGGGATGCCCGAAGCTATGCTGCCAGGCAGGTAAAGGTGGGCGGAAGGGAACCAGGAAGCCGGTCCGAGTCCGGCGCGGTCCCGCCACTGTAGCCGGGGAGCGAACCCGAAAGAGCCTCCGCCTGGGAGGCGGGAAGGTTGGGGGAGTTTTGATCCGGAAGCCAGGAGACTGGCCTTTCGCCCAAGATATCCGACCGGGGCGAGGACCCCGAGATGGAGGTTATTGTGGAGAAGAGACTCGCGCAGCAAGCATCCACGACGCTACCAGTATGGGGCTGGACGGCACTGGCGCTACTTCTGCTCGCGCTGTTCATGATCCTTTCCGCCAGCGGTACGCTGCTTGCACCGGTCCTGGGTGATACCTCAGGCATCTTCAACTACCTGCACGAGTTCGCCCACGACGGGCGGCACCTGCTCGGCGTCCCCTGCCACTAGGCTCTCCCGAGACGGCAAGATGGTAGCGGCATACCTGCGCCGCGGGCTGGCGGCCGGGCTGATCGCCGGTCTCCTCTCGGGGCTCTTCGCGTTCTTCGTCGGCGAGCCTGCAATGGATCGGGCGGTTGCGTTGGAAGAAGCATCTGCTGAGGCGCACGCGGGTGGACACCACGAAGAGGAGATCTTCTCCCGCGGCGCGCAGAAGGTCGGCCTGTTCTTCGCGACTGGTCTATCGGGAGCGACGGTTGGTGGGATCTTCGGCCTTGCTTTCGCTTACTTTCGGGATCGCCTGACTTCGCGTAGCGACCTCGCACGCAGCATCTTCCTCGCTGGCGCTGTGTTCTGCGGGATGGCCCTGATCCCAGCCCTCAAATATCCGGCCAACCCGCCATCCGTCGGCGATCCTGAAACTATCGGCGCCCGCACCATCGCCTACTTCGCCCTGGTCGGGCTTTCGCTACTGGCGATCTACGCCGCCTGGCAGATATCCCACGCCCTGCGCGAACAGGGAATGGACGATACACTGCGCCGCCTGGCTATCGGAGTGGGGTTGGTAGTCGTTGTGGTCGCCCTTTTCCTCGCCCTACCCTCTGGACCGTCGGCCGGGGACTTCCCGAGGGGGCTCCTATGGGGTTTCCGTCTGGCCGCGCTCGGGACGCAGGCTGTGATGTGGGCGGGGATCGGGGTTCTCTTCGGCTTCCTCTCGGAGCGGGCGAACCGCATGGAAAGGCGCGAAGCGGGCCACAGGGTGGCGTTTTGAGGGGCGCTCTGCTCGTAGCCGGAACGCACTCGGATGCCGGAAAAAGCGTGATCTCGGCCGGCATCTGTCGCATGCTCGCCCGCGAGGGCGTGAAGGTCGCGCCGTTCAAAGCACAGAACATGGCGCTCAACTCCTTCGTGACGCGCGACGGCGCGGAGATCGGGCGCGCCCAGGCCATGCAGGCAGCCGCCGCCCGCATCGAACCAGAAGCCGACATGAACCCGGTCCTCCTTAAACCTTCAGCCGAACGTCAGACCCAGGTCATCGTGAACGGGAAACCGTGGGCGATGGCGGGCGCGAGAAGCTACCAGGGGATGAAGAAGGATCTCATGCCCGTGGTACTCGAATCGCTAGACGATCTGCAACGTCGCTTCGACGTGGTGATCTGCGAGGGGGCGGGAAGCCCGGCGGAGATCAACCTTAGGGAGAACGATCTGGCAAACATGGGCCTCGCGCGGGCGGCGAACCTCCCGGTGCTCCTGCTCGGGGATATAGACCGGGGCGGCCTCTTCGCCAGCCTCTTCGGGACGCTCGCGCTGCTCTCGCCAGGGGACCAGGCGCTCGTCGCTGGCTTCCTCGTCAACAAGTTCCGTGGAGACCCCGCAGTCCTCGCCCCCGGCCTGGAGGCGCTACATTTGATAACCGGACGGCCCTTCTTCGGGACTCTGCCGTGGGTGCTGGGGCTCGGGCTCGATGGTGAAGATTCGCTCGCCCTCGACGCGCCACGTCCGGTGAAACCGCCGCTCGGAGGGCGTGTGATCCGGATGGCAGTGGCGCGGTTCGGGCGCATCAGCAACTTCACGGATTTCGACGCGCTCGCCCACGAGCCTGGCGTCGAGGTGCGCTTCACCGAGTCAGCGGAGGAACTGAAGTCCGCCGACCTCGCCGTTCTCCCCGGAACCAAAGCCACGATCTCGGACCTGAAGCTTCTTCGCTTGCGTGGCCTCGACGGCGCGTTGGCGGAGCGGGCACGCCGGGGTCTCCCGACACTCGGTATCTGCGGCGGATACCAGATGCTCGGTCGGCGCATCACGGACCCAGGCGGCATCGAGAGTTCAGAGTGGGAGGTTCCCGGCCTCGGACTTCTCCCAATCGAAACTGTCTTCGAAGGGGAGAAGGTGCTCTCCCGACCGGAAGGGCGGGCAACGATGTTCGAGGACCAGCCGGTGTCGGGGTATGAGATCCGGCACGGCCGCGTACGTCGCCACGGGGGGGATCCAATCTTCGTCACGGATGACGGTGAACAGGAAGGCTGCCGGGTGGGAGCCGTTATCGGTACATCCTGGCACGGCGTCCTGGAGTCAGACGGATTCCGGCGTTCGCTGCTCCGATGGGTTGCCGGTGAGCGCGGGCTGGACTGGGTTCCTGGTGATGAATCATTCGCCGCGGCGCGCGAGGCACAGATGGAGAGGCTTGGGGATCTCATCGCGGAGAACGTGGATCGCGAGGCGTTGCTGCGGGTGATCTCCGATGGTCCACCGGACGATTTGCCGATCATAAGGCATCAGACTTCGGGCTTCAGACGTCAGGAAAATGGAAGCGAATCGGCAGATTGGCGAATGAAGGCTGGATCGAACGGTGAAGTCTCCGCGCTGGATTCCGCCAGGTTTGCGGGACCGGATATCGGCCCGAACGGCCCCAAATACCTGAAAGCTGAAACCTGATGCCTGAAACCTCCAAAGTGAAGCTACTTTTCATTACCACCGCTGACACCGAGATCCTGGCCTCCGCCAGGGCCACGGAGCTTCTTCCCGAAGGCTTTCCTGAGATCCAGTGCGCCAACCCGGCAAACCTGGAGAATCCGGCGGCTTTCTTCGATGCAGCGTTGCCCGGAGCCGGGGCAGTTCTGGTGCGTTTGCTCGGCGGGCGGCGGGCGTGGCAGGAGGGCTTCGACGAATTGAGGCGTCGTTGCGGGGAACAGGGGATACCGTTGCTCGCCTTCGGTGGTGAGGCCGGGCCAGATGCGGAGTTGACGGCAGCATCCACGGTTCCGGCGGGGACTGTGGCCGAGGCGTTCGAGTACCTGCGTCACGGCGGCGTCGCCAACACAGCCGATCTGCTCCGCTTCGTCGCTGACACGGTGTTGCTCGAAGGATATGGTTTCGAGCCGCCGAAGGAACTGCCGGAGGTCGGTATCTACCATCCCCGCCTCCCCGATGGGTCTTCGGTTGGGGATCTCCTCTCGCTCCACGATCCGGAGCGGCCAACCGTCGGTATTGTCTTCTATCGCGCGCACTGGATGGGCGGCAACACGGCATTCGTGGACGCGCTCGTGGCGGCGCTGGAGGAGGACGGGGCGAACGCCATGCCCGTCTACTGCTACTCGCTCAGGTCGGATGCGGATGGCGGCGTTCCGGCGCTTGATCTCCTGAAAGGCCGGATCGGGTCTCTCGTGACGACCGTGCTGGCTGGTGGCGGCTCGAACGCAGGGGATATGAACCGCGAAGGCTCGCCTGAGGAATGGTTGGAATGGGAGGCTCCGGCGCTCAAAGAACTCGGGGTTCCCGTGGTGCAGGGGATCTCGACCACATCGTCCCGCGATGCGTGGACCGCATCAGACGCCGGGCTCTCACCACTCGACGTGGCGTGGCAGGTAGCCATCCCCGAGTTCGACGGCCGCATAGTCTCCGTTCCGTTCTCCTTCAAGGAACGCCTTGGAGATGGGTCTCCGGTCGGCGCGCCGCTCACCGTCTACCGGGCAGATCCCGAACGGACACGCCGGGTTGCCGGCCTCGCAACCCGCTTCGCCCGCCTCGGTCGCACAGCCAGCGAGGAAAAGAGAATCGCCATTCTCCTCTCCAACTACCCGACGAAACACTCCCGCGTCGGGAACGCCGTCGGCCTCGACACCCCGAGGAGCGCGGTGAAGCTGCTGGATGGGATGAAGCAAGCCGGATACCAGATTGATGGGGCGCCGGAAGAGGGAGACGCCCTGATCCACGCCCTCATCGCAGCCGGGGGCCACGACCTGGAATTCCTGACGGAAGAACAGCTCGGAGGGGCAATCGGCCGCCTCGACACAGGACTCTACGCGGACTGGTTCGCCCGGTTGCCGGAGGAATTGAGGGAGAGCGTCGAGGGGCACTGGGGACCGCCGCCTGGCGGGTTGTACGTATACGGAGAAGACTTCATCGTGGCCGGACTCGCCTTTGGGAACGTGTTCGTCGGCATCCAGCCTCCGAGGGGTTTCGGGGAGAACCCGATCGCCGTCTACCACGACCCTGACCTGCCGCCGACGCACCATTATCTTGCGGCGTACTGGTGGCTGACCGAAGAGTTCGGGGCCGACGCCATAGTTCATCTCGGCAAGCACGGGACGCTGGAATGGCTGCCTGGGAAGTCGCTAGGGCTCTCCGGATCATGCGCCCCAGATGCGGCGCTGCGCGACGTGCCGCTTTTCTATCCTTTCGTGGTCAACGATCCAGGCGAGGGGACGCAGGCAAAACGGCGGGCGCACGCGACCGTTGTGGACCACCTGATCCCCCCGATGACCCGCGCCGACACCTACGACGATCTGGCGAAGCTGGAGCAACTTCTCGACGAGTACTATCAGGTGGAGACCCTCGATCCGTCGAAACTCCCCACCATAACCTCCCGCATCTGGGAGACCCTGCGTGACGCGGAACTGCACCGTGACCTCGGCGTCGAAGAGCGTCCCGAGGAATTCTCGGATTTCCTGATACACGTAGACGGCTATCTCTGTGAGATAAAAGACCTCCCGATCCGCGGCGGCCTCCACGTACTCGGCGAACCGCCCACCGGTGAACCTCTGCGCCATCTCATCGCCCAGATAGCCCGCCTCGGGACGGGTGAGACGCCGGGATTGCGCCACTCCATCGGGGCCGCATTCGGCCTGGATGAGAGATCCCTCGCCGAGAACGGCGGCACGAGGGTAGAAACGCCACCTGAACTCACCGCCCGCTTCCCCGGAACCGTCGTGACGGCATCGGATCTCCTCGACCGGCTGGAGGAGGCGCAACAGGCGTTGCTCCTCGCGATAGAAGAACACGGCTGGGATGCGGACGCATCGGCGACGGTGTGTGAGGGAGTGCTCGGCGTCGCTGACGCGGGCGTGGAGCGTTCATTGCGCTTCGTTTGCGGTGAGGTAGTGCCGCGACTGATGCGGACGCCGGAGGAGATGGGAAATCTGATCTCCGGTCTCGGCGGTGGATACGTCCCGGCTGGACCGAGCGGCTCCCCAACGCGCGGGCTTGTCAACGTGCTCCCGACTGGCCGAAACTTCTACTCCGTAGACCCGAAGGCGCTCCCGAGCGCGCTCTCGTGGGAGGTTGGAGGGAGGCTTGCCGACGACATGCTCAGGCGTTACCTGGAAGAAGAGGATCGTTATCCCGAAACCGTCGGCATCGTGGTGTGGGGGACGGCGGCGATGCGAACTCAGGGCGACGACGTATCCGAGATACTGGCGCTTCTCGGGATGAAGCCCGTCTGGAACGAGGAGTCGCGGCGGGTGACGGGCCTCGACGTGATTCCGCCCGAAGAGCTCGGGCGTCCCCGCATAGACGTTACGGTGCGCATCAGCGGCTTCTTCCGGGATGCTTTTCCGAACCTGATCTCGCTCCTCGACCAGGCTTTCACCACCGTCGCCAGCCTCGGCGAACCACACGACCAGAATTTCATCAAAAAACACGCAGACGAAGAGAAGGCCAACGGCGCAGACGAACGCCGTGCCACCACGCGCATCTTCGGCTCCAAACCTGGCGCATACGGAGCAGGGCTCCTTCCGCTCATGGACGCCCGAAACTGGCGCTCGGATGAGGATCTCGCCGAGGTCTACGCCGTCTGGGGAGGCTACGCCTACGGTCGAGGGTTAGACGGCATCGAGGCTCGGGAGGCGATGGAGGATAACCTGCGGCGCACGGAGATAGCCGTGAAGAACGTGGACAATCGGGAGCACGACCTCTTCGACTCGGACGACTACTTCCAGTACCACGGGGGTATGATCGCCGCCGTCCGCGCCCTGACGGGGAGGAACCCGAAGTCGTACATCGGAGACTCCGCGGATCCCTCGCGCCCGAAGACGCGGGGGCTGGACGAGGAGGCGCGCCGCGTGTTCCGCAGCCGTGTTGCGAACCCCAAGTGGATAGAAGCCATGCAGCGCCACGGCTACAAGGGCGCCTTCGAACTTTCAGCCACCGTGGACTACCTCTTCGGCTATGACGCCACGGCAGGCGTCGTCGAGGACTGGATGTACAGCGACGTAACCCGTAAGTACGTCCTCGACGAATCCGTGCGGACCTTCATGCAGGAGTCAAATCCCTGGGCGCTGCGCGCCATCTCCGAGCGGCTGCTAGAAGCCGCAGACCGTGGCCTGTGGGCGGAGCCGGACGAAGAAGACCTTGAAGCTCTGAAACAGGCTTACCTGGAGAACGAAGGGATGCTGGAGGAGCGAACGTGAGGAGCCTGGGCCGCACATTACGGGCGAGACCTGCTCTTCTTTACGCGATGATCGCCGTGCTTGTCGTTCCCCTTCTGCTGGCGGTGGTCTCCGGGGCAAGCCCTTCGTCCCAGACCGGCGCTGTGATCTTCCTTGCAGTCGGTGCTTCTGTCCTGGTTCGGGCCTACAGGGGGGGAGATGGTCAATGAACGTTCAATACCCGTTCTCAGCCATCGTCGGACAGGAAGATCTGAAGCTGGCCCTGCTCCTGAACGCCGTCTCGCCAGAGGTCGGGGGCGTGCTGGTGCGGGGTGAGAAGGGCACTGCGAAATCCACGGCGGTGCGGGCTCTGGCGAGGTTGCTGCCCCGTATCCGGGTCGTGGCCGGGTGCCCTTATTCCTGTGATCCCGAATCGCCGAACCCTGAATGTCCGGCAGGGCCGCATTTGTCTGATGCGCATTCGGAGGAGCGACCCGTGCGGCTGGTTGAGCTTCCGGTGGGGGCGAGCACGGATCGCCTGGCCGGGACGCTGGATATCGAGAAGGTGCTCTCGGAAGGGAAGAGGGCTTTCGAGCCTGGGCTTCTGGCTGCGGCCCACCGGGGGATTCTGTATGTGGACGAGGTGAATCTGCTCTCGGATCATCTGGTTGACCTTCTGCTGGATGTGGCGGCGATGGGCGTGAACCACGTGGAGCGCGAGGGCGTGGGCGTGCGCCATCCGTCGCGCTTCATCCTGGTTGGGACCATGAACCCTGAGGAAGGCGAGTTGCGGCCCCAGCTCCTGGATCGCTTCGGTATAACCGTCGAGGTTGCGGGTAGCCCGGACCCGGCGGAGCGAGCCGAGGTCGTGCGTCGCCGCCTCCACTATGAGGCAGATCCCAAAGATTTCGCGGATAAGTGGGCTTCCTCCGACGAAGGTCTGGCGCGTTCTGTTGTGACGGCGCGGGAACGTTTGCCCGATGCCAGCGTTTCCGAGGACATTCTGTTCAGGGTCTCGTCCCTTTGCGCCGAACTCGGGGTGGACGGGTTGAGGGGGGATCTCGTTACCGCCAAGACAGCCCGCGCCCTGGCCGCCTGGGATGCCCGAAACGAGGTTGTCCTGGACGACGTTCGCCGCGCCGCGCCGCTCGCCCTCTCCCACCGCAGGAGGCGCAACCCTTTCGAGCCGGCGGGCATAGACCCTGAAGAAACGGAGAACGCGCTCGGAGACCCGGAAGAAGATCCGGAGCCACCGGAAGATCCCGGCGGTGTAGACACTAAGCCACAGAACAGGGATGGGAACGCCGCAACTCCGCAGCCGAATCATGAACCATCCGAGACGAAGGCTGGCGCGGGGGAAAGGAGCCATGCGGCTTCGGAGCAGTTTCGCCCCGTCCGTCTCGAAGCACCGACTCGGGGGAATGGCGGCCCGCTCGGACGCCGGAGCCGGGTTCTCGGGGGCGCGGGACATCCCGTCGGGGACCGCGAGGCCGGGGGAAGCCTGCGCGACGTGGCGCTCGCCGCGACGGTGCGAACCGCCGCGCTTCGTCAGGGTGCCCGGCAAGCATCTCGTCCCGGCGTGGCGGTGCGGAGGGAGGATCTGCGGGAGAACGTGCGCGAGGGGCGGGAAGGAAACCTGATCCTGTTTGTCGTGGACGCCAGCGGCTCGATGGCCGCCCGCAGCCGGATGTCCGCCGTGAAGGGCGCTGTCCTCTCGTTACTCACCGACGCCTACCAGCGGCGGGACAAGGTGGGGATGATCTCCTTCCGGGGCGAGGAAGCGAGAACCCTGATCCCGCCGACATCCAGCGTCGAACTGGCCGCTGCCAGGCTGGAAGAACTGCCGACCGGCGGTCGTACCCCGCTCTCAGCCGGATTGGAGATGACTGCCGAAGTCCTCCGGCGTGAGCGGCTGAAAGATGGAGAGCGCCGTCCCCTGATCGTGCTCCTCACCGATGGCCGGGCCACGGCAGGGCCGGACCCGCTGCGGTCGGCGGCCATGCTGGGAAGGCTCGGGGCGGCCTCTGTCGTGGTAGACACTGAGGAAGGCTACGTGCGGCTCGGGATGGCAGGGAAGATAGCTGAGGCGTTGGGCGGACGATGCCTGCGGCTTGAAGAATTGCGGGCTGACGCGCTGGTCGGGGTCGTCGAGAGGAGAAGGGTGGCGTGAGCGAGATGGGCGAGATCAGGCAGTCGCGGGAGGAACGTCTGAAGCGCGGATCCACGAGGCGGGACCGTCCGCTCCTGATCGTCAACACCGGCCACGGCAAGGGTAAGAGCACGGCCTCCTTCGGCGTCATGCTGCGCGGCTGGGCGAGAGGCTACAGGATCGGGGTCTACCAGTTCGTGAAGAGCGGCAAATGGAACGTCGGGGAACAGAAGGCCGCCGAGGCTTTAGGCAGCATAGACTGGTTCAAGCAGGGCGACGGCTGGACTTGGACCGTGAAGGACCTCGAACACTCCGCCGACCTCGCCCGCGAAGGATGGGAAGAAGTCAAGCGCCGCCTGGCCGACGAGACGTACGACATGCTGCTCCTGGACGAGTTCACATACCCCATGAAGTTCGGCTGGGTGGATACTGCGGAAGTCGTGGAGACGCTCAGGAATCGGCCCGGTTTTCAGCACGTCATCATCACGGGCAGGGATGCGCCGCCCGAGTTGATCGAGGCCGCAGATCTCGTGAGCGAGGTCAGCAAAGTGAAGCATCCGATGGACGAAGGCTATCGGGGCCAGAAGGGGATCGAATGGTAGGTCGCTTCGCTCCCGTGAGTCGTGAGTCGAGAAAACCACGGTTCGCGACGATCTCGGCGCCACGCATCGTTGTCGCCGGGACTCATTCCGGCGTCGGCAAAACCACAATCGCCTCCGGCCTGATGGCCGCGCTCTCCGCATGCGGTCACAGGGTCGCGCCTTTCAAGGTCGGCCCTGACTTCATAGATCCCTCGTACCACGCCCTGGCGACTGGCCGTCCGGGACGCAACCTTGACGCTTTCCTTTCGGGGCCGGAACTCATCGCGCCACTCTTCGCCAATGGCTCGAAGGGTGCGGACATCGCGGTGATCGAAGGCGTAATGGGCCTCTTCGACGGCAAGAGCGGGGGCGGAGACCTCGCCTCGACGGCGCACGTTGCGAAACTTCTCCGCGCGCCAGTGGTGCTCGTGGTGGACGCACGGGCGATGGCCCGTTCGGCGGCGGCGATGGTCCACGGATATATGACCTTCGACGACAACGTTAATGTTGCCGGTGTGATCCTGAACCGCGTTGGCTCCGCCATCCACGAGCGGATGCTGCAGGAAGCCATCGAGCCACTCGGCGTGCCTGTGCTCGGCGTCGTGCGCCGAGACGAGGAGATCGAGACGCCAGGACGGCATCTTGGCCTGATACCGGCCTCTGAGCGGGATCCCGAGGCCCGCTCCGCCATCCGGCGCACGGGTGAAATTATCACCAGATCCGTAGACCTCGACGCCGTGGTGCGCCTGGCTCGTACCGCAGAACCCCTGCACGTGGAGCCGTGGAGCCCCTTATCGCCGGAAGAAAATCGTGTGTCCGGGGTTCGTGTCGCCGTTGCCGCCGGGTCCTCATTCAGCTTCCTGTACCGTGAGAACCTGGAACTTTTGGAGAGCGTGGGAGCCGAAGTCGCCTTCTTCGATCCCACGATGGATGAGCGTCTCCCGCCGGATACTGATGCCCTCTATCTCGGCGGCGGTTTCCCAGAAACATATGCGGAAGCCATCTCTGCGAACGTGCCGCTCAGGGAGCAGGTTCGCGCTTTCGCGGCGGAAGGAAAGCCCGTGATCGCCGAGTGCGGCGGTCTTCTGTACCTCTGCCGCGAACTGAACGAACTCCCGATGTGCGGCGTCCTCGACGCGGAGGCACGGATGACCGACCGGCTCAAACTCGGCTACCGGGAGGCAGAGGCCGTCTCTGAATCACCGCTCACGAAGGCTGGAACAACCGTGCGGGGCCACGAATTTCACTACTCGTCGGTCGAACCGAATGCGGGAGAGAGTCCGGCCTGGGATCTCGCCGGGCGTGGACCCGAGGGTTTCGTTTCCGGTGGCGTCCATGCCAGCTACCTGCATCTCCACTGGGCCGCCACGCCCAAGATACCGCGCTATTTCGTGCTGCACGCCGCTCGAATAAAGGAGAAATCGTTGGGAGCACGGGCATGAGCGGGCGTCTCGTCGGGGTGGGCGTGGGGCCGGGAGACCCGGAACTTCTGACGATCAAGGGCCTGCATGCGCTGCGTGAAGCCGACGAGGTTTTCGTCCCCGTGGCCGATACGGGCGAGGTCGGGAGGGCCGAGGCGACAGTACGGGAGTATGTGGATCAGAAACGCGTGATGCGGCTAGTCTTCGCGCTATCCGACGACGAAGAAGCCCGGATACGGAACTGGGAGAATGCAGCCCGGGAGGTATCCACGCCGCTCTCGGAAGGAAAAAGCTGCGCTTTCGCGACTATCGGAGACCCCAACGTGTATTCGACCTTCACTTACCTTGCGCGTACTGTCAGGCAGTATGTACCTGAAGTGCAGATCGAGACTGTTCCGGGAATCACGGCGATGCAGGATCTCGCCTCTCGTAGCGGTTCGGTACTTCTGGAAGGGGAAGAGCGGCTGGCCCTCCTGCCCTTCACGGCGGGGGAGGAAAGGTTGCGGGAAGCGCTCGATAGCTTCGAGACCGTCGCGTGCTACAAGGGTGGGAGCCGGATGGACGCTGTGATCTCAGCCGCCGAGGAAGCCGGGAGGTTGGAGGGGGCCATCTACGGGGCGCGGATGGGGCTGGACGGCGAAACCATCGCCCCGGCACGGGAGATGTCGGGGCGTGAGGCGCCGTACCTCTCGACCGTGATCTTCACCCGCAAAGGAGCCGAGTTTGGGTAAGGTGTGGTTCGTCGGGGCTGGGCCTGGGGCCGAAGACTTGCTGACGCTACGGGGTGCGCGTCTCATCGGCGAGGCTGACGTGGTGATCTGGGCGAGGAGCCTGGTCAACGAAGAGGTGCTTCGGCACGTCCGGCCGGAGGCGGAGATCGTGGAGTCAACGACCATCCCGCTCGAAGGGGTAAGGGATCTGTACGAGTGGGCGGTGCGGGAAGACCTGAAGGTCGCGCGCGTTCATTCCGGCGATCCCAGCCTGTACGGGGCCGTGATGGAGCAGATCGAACTGTGCGAAGAGCTGGGGCTCGAATGGGAGATCGTGCCCGGCGTCTCATCGCTCGGGGCGGCTGCTGCGGCCATCGGGCGGGAGCTGACGGTACCTGAAGTCTCGCAGTCCGTGATCCTCACGCGCCGCGCAAGCCGCACCCCGATGCCGGATGGCGAGGACATAGCGTCCTTCGCCGCGCATGGTACGACCATGGCGATCTTCCTGTCCGCGGCGAAGCCCCGCGCCTTGCAGGAAGATTTGATCTCCGGCGGCTACGCGCCCGAGACCCCGTGCGCGGTCGTCTACCGGGCGACGTGGCCTGACGAAGAGGTAATCGAGTGTCCGCTCCACGAACTCGCAGATCGCATTCGGGACGCGGGTTTTACGCGGCAGGCGCTCATCCTCGTCGGTCCGGGGCTGGCAGCGGGTGGCACGCGCTCCCATCTGTACAGCCCCGCTTTCTCCCATATGTTCCGCAAAGCTGAGGGAGAGGATCATGCCTCCCCGTAAGCTGCGCGAACCGGCCATGCCGCCGAGCATGGCGCGGGCGAAAGACGAGAAGCTCAGGCCCGGCTGGACCACCGGCTCCTGCGCCGCCGCAGCAGCCAAAGCCGCCGCGAAGGCTTTGTCGAGCGGCGAATCGCAAGAGCGCGTCACCATCAGGCTGCCAAAGAAGGGTGAGGAACGCAGGGTCGAGTTTGCTGTGGAGCGGTGCGAGATTGGGGAAGGTTGGGCCGAGGCCGTCGTTGTCAAAGATGCGGGCGACGACCCTGACGTGACCGACGGGGCGCATCTGACGGCTCGCGTTTCGTGGCGGGATGAGCCTGGGTTGGAATTGGACCGGGGCGAAGGTGTTGGAACTGTGACGAAACCGGGGCTCGGGCTCGCGGTTGGCGGGCCTGCGATAAACGACGTGCCCAGGCGTATGATCCAGTATTCCGTGCAAGAAGTCCTCGACTCGGGGGAACGTGGCGTTCGCGTGGAGATCAGCGTCCCCGGCGGGGGGGAGATGGCGGAGAAGACGACGAACGCCCGCCTCGGTATCGTGGGCGGCATCTCCATCCTCGGCACGACAGGCATCGTGCGACCGTTCTCGACAGCCGCGTGGGCCGCGAGCGTGGTGCAGGCGATCAACGTCATGGGCGCGCAGCAGCACGACACCTTCGTACTCTCGACCGGCGGCCTCACCGAGCGGGCGGCGATGCGCCTGCTCCCGGATCTTGAGGAAGTCTGCTTCATCGAAGTGGGAGATTTCACCGGGCAGGCCATCAAACAGGCAGTCTCGAAGGGGCTGAAGCGGGGCTTCTTCGTCGGGATGGCGGGGAAACTGGCAAAGCTCGCCGCGGGCGTAATGATGACCCACTGGACCCGCTCGAAGGTGGACAACAGCCTGCTCGCGGAGATCACACGCGAAGCTGGCGGCTCACCTGACCTTGTGCGCGAGGTTGAGGGTGCCAACACCGCCCGCCACGCCTACGAGCTATGGCGTGGCGCGGGGCTGGAACGTGCTCCACACCTGCTATGTTCTCGCGTAGCGGAGAACTTGCGCGAGTATGCTGGCGGTGAATTGGAGATCCACGCCATCATGGTGGACTTCGACACCCTGGAGCCCGTCGGTGCGAGCCCCGGCGCCCTGGCTGAAACCGCCTGGAAGGGCCGTTGAACGATATCGCCGTGATCGGGCTCGACGGCAGCCCGCTCTCGCCGGAGGCCGAAGGGCTCATTCGCGAGGCCGTGCTCGTGGTCGGTGGAGAACGTCATCTCTGGGAACTCGCGGTGGAGCCCGGACGCGCCGCCGTGCTGAAAGGAGATCTTTCAGAAGCGATGGGGGAGATCGAAGATGCCGAAGGTCAGGTCGTCGTACTCGCGTCTGGAGATCCCGGCTTCTTCGGCATCGTGCGGCTGCTCGGCGAGCGGTTCGGCCCGGAGAAATTGCGCGTCCTGCCCGCCGTCTCATCCGTCACCCTCGCGTTTGCCAGCGCCGGGCTCTCCTGGGATGACGCGGTGGTTGTCAGCGCGCACGGTCGCGACCCGCGCCGGGCTGTGAACGTCTGCCGCGCCCACCCGAAGGCCGCCGTTCTCACGGCGCCGGGCTTCGGCCCGGCGGAGCTTGCCAGGGAGATAGAAGGATGGAACCGTTCCTTCATTGTCGCGGAAGACCTTGGCGGGCCGAACGAGCGCGTGTCTCGTGCTAGCGGGGATGAGTTGATCGGCAAGGAGTGGCGAGACCCGAACGTGGTCCTGGTGTTCGACGAAGATCGAATATCGAACGATAAAGGTTGGATCTCGACCCGCATCGGGAGCCCACGGCGGTGGGCGCTCCCCACGGCAGCTTTCGAGCACAGATCCGCAATGATTACCAAACCCGAAGTTCGCGCCCAGGTTCTCGCCCGACTCGGTCCCGGCCCAGGCGATCTCGTCTGGGATGTCGGCGCTGGCAGCGGCTCTGTAGCCATCGAGTGCGCCCGTCTGGGCGCCGCCGCGATAGCCATAGAGCGCGATCCGGAAAGCTGCGCCCGCATCCATCGAAACGCCGCCCGCCACGGCGTAAGCGTGCGGGTGATAGAAGGCGCGGCCCCCGATGCGCTCGACGAACTTCCCGAACCCGACGCCGTGTTCGTCGGGGGCTCCGGCGAGAAGTTCGAGGAGATCATAAGGCTCTGTGCATCTCGGGCGTTGCGTTCGGTCGTCCTTACGCTCGTCGGGCTGGAGCGCGTCGTCCCGGCTGGGGAAATTCTCGAAAGTCGCGGTATGGAAATAGAGACGATCTGCCTTCAAACGTCGCGGGTGAAGGGCGTTGGGAGCCTGCATCGTCTCGTCCCCGAATCGCCAGTCTTCGTCGTTTCGGGCGTGCGTGAGGAGGGGCAGTGATCGGCCTGGTCGCCGCCACCGCGAACGGCCGCCGCAACGCCACCCATCTTGCCGAAGCGTGGCCCGACGTCCGACTCTACGAAGGTGGACCGAAAGAAGCGCTCCGGCAGGCATGGATGGAGTGCGATGGGATCGTGGCTTTCCTCGCGGTCGGGGCAGCCGTGCGACTCGTCGCGCCGCTGCTCGTGGACAAGCGTAGTGACCCTGGCGTGGTCTGTGTGGATGACGCTGGTCGCTTCGCCGTCGCGCTCACTGGTGGTCACCGTGAAACGGGCGGGGCAAATACACTCGCCGGACGGGTGGCAGATGCCCTGGGCGCGGAGCCCATCATCACCACCGCGAGCGACACCCTGAATGTACCGGCGCTGGATTCTCTGGGCGCAGATCTCGGTTTCGATATCGAGGAAGGCTCGGATCTGGCGTCGGTAGGGGCGGCGATGGTATCCGGCGAACGGGTGAACCTGGTTTCGGATTATCGCTGGCCCATCGGTCCTTTGCCGGAGAACGTGGGAAGCACGGACGAGATGGCCGCGCCCATGATCTTGATCTCCGACCGAACCACGAACGTTCCACATCCATCGGTCGTCTACCGACCTTCATCCCTCATCGTCGGCGTCGGTTGCAGCCGGGGGGCGGAATGTAGAGAGATTCTGAAGTTCGTCCGTTCTTCCCTGAGCGAAGCGGGGCTCTCGGAAAAGAGCATCGCTGCTCTGGCGAGCGTGGATGCGAAGTCCGACGAAGCGGGGCTTCTGGAGGCGGCGCTAGCGCTCAATGTGCCGATGCGATTTCATCCGGCGGCGACGCTTGCGGAGATGGGAGTTCCGAACCCTTCAGAGGTGGTGGAGCGGGCCGTCGGCACCCCGAGCGTGGCCGAGGCGGCGGTGGTTGCGGAGGGCGCAGATCTCATCGCAGAGAAACGGAAGTCTGCGATGGCGACGGTGGCCGTCGGGCGGCTACCTGTGCGGGGCAGGCTCTTCGTTGTCGGGCTGGGACCGGGGGATGAAGCACTGATACCATCCCTCGCCCGCGACGCGCTGGCCCGCTCGGAATTGATAGTCGGCCTGGATCAGTACGTGGACCGCGTCCGTCATCTGCTGCGTCCTGGCACGCAGATCTCGACGCCTCCGCTCGGAGAGGAGATCAAACGCGCAAAACTGGCTCTGGATGAGGCCCGAGCCGGTGGAAGCGTGGCGCTGGTATCCAGTGGTGATGCTGGCGTGTACGCTATGGCTTCTCCCGCGCTCGAGCTGGCGGAGGATGACGTAGATGTGATCTCCATTCCCGGCATCACGGCGTCGCAGGCTTCGGCTTCGCTGCTCGGATCGCCATTGGGGCACGACCACGCTTCGATCAGCCTGTCGGATCTGCTCACACCATGGGCCGTGATCGAAGCCCGCCTGGAGGCTGCCGCTGCTGGCGATTTCGTACTCACCCTCTACAATCCCCGCTCGAAAGGCCGCGACTGGCAACTCGGGAAGGCGCAGGAGATCCTGCTTCGCCATCGCCCGCCCGAAACTCCAGTCGGCGTTGTACGAGAAGCGTACCGTCCGAAGCAGAGCGTTTCGATCACGTACCTCGCATCCATGAATCCTGATGATGTGGACATGCTGACCACCGTGATCGTGGGCAGCTCCCGCACTGTGGTCCGCGCAGGCAGGATGGTCACGCCCCGGGGATACGAAGTTTGAACGTCTTCGCCGTCACGGATGCGTGTGCGGGCTGCGGGAACTGCATCCGAACCTGCCCGGAACGGGCGATCCTACCCGCTCCCCGAGACTATCCATCTCCCCTCATCGTCCTCGAAGACCGCTGCACGGGCTGCGCCGAGTGCGCCGAAGTTTGCCCGGTCGCGGCCTGTATCGAGGTCGTGAAGATGGCGGAGTCTGGATGAGGCGCGTGCATCCCATAGAGGCCGAGAGCTATCGCATATTGCGTGAGATTGTGGATCTGTCGAGTATGGGACCAATCTCGCGGGCCGTGGCGGAACGGGTGATCCACGCTTCCGCCGACACAGACTACGCTGATACCTTGTTTCTGGACGAAACGTCGCTGGCAGTCGGGCTCGAAGCCCTTCGCAACGGCGCGCCCATCGTGACGGACGTGGGGATGGTGGCGGCCGGGATCACGGCCCGCGAAACCTTCTGCGTGGTCTCCGATCCGCGTTCGAAGAACCTATCGGAACGGTTCGGCATCACGCGCTCCGCCGCCGGGTTTCGGCTCGCTGCGGAGGAGGTTGGTGAAGGTGCAGTCTGGGTAGTTGGGAACGCCCCGACGGCGCTCTTCGGGTTGATGGAGATGGATGTTCGTCCGGCGCTCGTGGTCGGGCTTCCGGTCGGGTTTGTGGGGGCGGGGGAATCTAAAGAGAAGTTGATCTCCAGTGGTCTCCCGGCCGTGGCGAACCACGGGCCGAAAGGCGGTTCGGCGGTCGCTGCCGCCGCCGTCAACGCCCTGTTGTATTTCGAGGAGGGATAACGTGAGTGAGCTTCGATTGGTAAATGGTACAGGAAAGGATGCCCGGAAGAACGTCATAGAACCGGCGCTCCTGATCGTTGGTCATGGGAGCCGCGACCCGCGCGGGGCCGAAGAGTTCCACCGACTCGTCGAGCTTGTGCGAGAACGCAGCCCATCGCTTGCAGTTGAGGGCGGATTCATCGAGCTTGCGCGGCCCCCTATCTCCGAGTGCGTGGACCGTCTCGTGGGCGATGGGGCGCGTGAGATCTCCGCCGTGCCCCTGATGCTCCTCGCCGCCGGGCACGCCAAGAACGACATCCCCGCGACCCTGGTGCGCGAGGGGGTGGGCCACCCTGAAATACGCTTTCGCTACGGACGCGCCCTCGGGGCAAGGCCCGAACTGCTGGATCTCATGGACCGCTGCATCTCCGCCGTCGTCCCCGAGGAAGAGAAAGGGGATACGGCCGTGCTCGTCGTGGGACGCGGTTCCTCAGACCCTGACGCCAACTCGGATATGTACAAGATCTCACGCCTCTTCTTCGAGGGCCGCCCCTATCTGATGGTGGAGACCGCTTTCGTCAGCCTCGCCTCCCCGAAAGTCCCTGATGCGCTGGAACGGCTCCGAAAGCTCGGCGCCCGGCGCATCGTGGTTTTCTCGTACTTTCTGTTCACCGGGGTTCTGGAAGAACGCATTCGGGAGCAGGGTGAGGCTTTCGCCGCCGCGAACCCCGAGGTCGAGGTGAGATACGCGGGCTATTTTGGGCCATCGGAGGAGGTTGCGGATCTCGTGCTTTCCAGGCATCGAGAGGCTATCGAGGGTGACATTCGTATGAACTGCGACGTGTGTGTCCACCGCGTCGCACTGCCAGGCTTCGAGGAGAAGGTCGGCGCCGCCGCAACGCCCCACTATCATCCAGACGAACCCGGCCACGAACACGGTCATCACCATCACTGAGGCGCGGGGATGAGCCTGGAGGACCGCGTACACGAACTGGCCGCCGACGTTGAGCCGGCCGATGCCTCGGCTGCGGAGGCGGCCCGCGAGCGGCATCTCTCGCTCGCCAAACCGCCAGGTAGCCTGGGCCGTTTGGAGGAGGTTGGGGCGAGGCTTGCCGGGATGGCTGGTGAATGCCCGCCGCCAGTGCCGGAGAATCCGGCTGTCGTGGTGTGCGCCGGGGATCACGGAGTTCTCGCGCGCGGCGTCTCGCCATGGCCGCGGGAAGTCACGGCTGCGATGGTCGGGAATTTCTGCGTCGGGGGGGCTGCTGTCAACGCGCTCGCCCGCACCGTCGGGGCGCGTGTCAGCGTGCTCGATGTGGGGGTGGCCTCGAATCTGGATCGCCACCCGATACTGCGGGCCGCGAAGGTCAGGCCCGGCACGGACGATTTGAGTCGGGGACCGGCGATGAGCCGGGAAGAGGCCGCGCGGGCCGTGCTGGCCGGAGCCGGGGTGGCTGAAGAGTTGATCTCCAGCGGTGGCGTCGATCTCCTCGTTACCGGCGACATGGGCATCGGCAACACCACCCCTGCGTCATGCCTGATATCCGCCTTCACCGGACACTCTGCTAGAAAAGTAACGGGTCGGGGCGCCGGAATAGACGACGATATGCTGGAACTCAAGGTCAGGGTGATAGAGGAAGCCCTCGAACTGCACGCACCGGGCACGGGAGATCCGCTGGGAACTCTCGCCGCCCTGGGTGGACTGGAGCACGCGGCGCTCGTTGGTGTAATTCTGACAGGGGCCGTCTACGGCGTCCCCGTCGTCCTCGACGGCATCGTCTCGAACTCGGCGGCGCTAGTCGCGCGCGCTCTCTCGCCAGCCCGTTTGGACTTTATGATCGCAGGCCATCTCTCCACGGAGCCGGGAGCCCGTATCGCGCTGGAGAGCCTCGGCCTCGTTCCCCTCCTCGACCTGGATATACGTCTGGGTGAGGGCACCGGTGGCCTGCTGGCCGTCCCGCTTGTACAGTCCGCCGCCCGCGTACTCCACGAGATGGCGACGCTGGAGGATCTGGGGTTCTGATGTATACGCCGGACGGAGACTATTTTCTTGAAGTTCGAGCTGTTTCCGGGTGCGCCCGATGATAGAGGTCATCGAACACAGGGGCCGCCTGATCGAGATAAGCGCGCAACCCGAGGACATAGAAGGCGACCCTGACGACGCATGGACCTACGTTCTCGAATGCTGGGATATTACGAGCCCCGACGGTGAGGGCGAACTCTTCACGATGCGGCGCGACGGACAGGGCCGCTTGCTCCTGGAAACGATAGCGCCAGCCGTAGACGTGTCGGTGATGGAAGCGGTCGCCAGGGTTGCCGAAAGAGAGCTGCCAGAAAGACACAGATGGACGGGCTGAACCGCCTTTCCATGGAAAGCATCGGAAGCCCGCTGGCGGTTCGGGTGGACTTCCACGAGGAGATCGGCTCGACTCAACAGCGCGCCCGCGAACTTGCCCGCGAAAACGCCCCTCACGGTACGCTGGTGATCTCCAGGGTCCAGCGGAGCGGACGGGGGAGGCTCGGCAGGAACTGGGGTTCACCGCCGGGCGGGCTCTGGATGTCGGTTGTTTTGAGGTTGGATCTCGCGCCCCATCTCACCCCCCGCGTCACGCCCGCCGCCGCGGTAGGCGTGGCAAAGGCTTTGCGCGGATTTGGGGTGGAAGCCCGCATCAAATGGCCTAACGATCTACTCGTCAAGGAGAGAAAGGTCTGCGGCATCCTCGCCGAGTCCGGTGGCCGTGATCCGGATCGCTTCGTCGTCCTCGGCATCGGCATAAACGCCAACGTGGACCCGCAAGACCTGGGAGCGTCATCCGGCCACGCCACCACCCTGCGCTCCGAACTCGGCCGCGACGTTGATCTCCTGGAACTGCTCGGGGCCGTGCTGCGGAACCTGGACTTCGAGATCGGACGTCTCCGCGATTTCGGGGCCATCATGGACGACTGGCGTGCCCTCGACTGCACGCTCGGCAGGCGTGTCCGCGTCAGGCGCTTCGGGGAAGCAGTGGAGGGGAAGGCACTGGATCTCGGTCCCGAAGGACAACTCATAATTCAGACAGACAGCGGCCCCGTAGAAGTGTTCGAGGGTGACGTCGAGCACCTCCGCCAAGAAGGTTTGTGAAGGCCGGAATCGGCCGATGAAGAGGCGGGATCAGGGACTGAACTCTTCGGCGAGCATGTCCATCAGCAGCCCGTCGTGCCACGTGCCATCGGTGCCGCGTTCGTATTTACGCATGATCCCGACTCTTCGGAAGCCCACCTTTTCGTAGGTCCGGATAGCGGCAACGTTGTCCGCCGCCGGGTCTATGGTGAGGCGGTGGTGGCCGCGTTCTTCGATCAGGTAGCGGGCGAGAACTCGGGTAGCCTCAGTGCCAAGCCCCTTCCCGTGGTGTGACGTGGAGAGAAAGATGTCCATGCCAGCGTGACGGTACATCGGTTCTTCCTCTTCGTGGTACTGGATCGCCCCTACCACCCCACCGCCAACCTCGATGACTAGGCCGTCTTCCACTCCTATGAACTGCTCTCCGACTTCTTCCTCTATGTCTTCGAAACCCCACCGCCAGGCGACCTCCGGCTCGTTTCGGATGCGGATCAGCGCATCAGTGTCCTCGGGACGGCCTGGTCGCAGCAAAACACGCTCTCCCCGCAGGATGGTCACCCTGACTCCTCCAGAATCTCAACGGGCAGCGAGCGGGCAAAGATCATGCCGCAAACGGTAGCAGGGATGTGAACGTGGCACATTCCCGCAGTTTCGTGTCGGGATGACAGGGGTATCCATGACGACAATCCAGCAAGCGATTTAGATTCATGAAGGGGTCAAAATGACAGTAAGCACGATACCAGGCATCACGCTAAACGATGGCAATACCATTCCGCAGCTCGGCTTCGGGGTATTTCAGATCGACCCGGAGGATACTGTCGAGGCTGTGGCCGAGGCGCTCCGCGTCGGCTACCGTCACATAGACACGGCCGAGATGTACGGCAACGAGAAAGAGGTCGGAGAGGCAATCTGGAACTCCGACATAGACCGTTCCGACATCTTCGTGACCAGCAAGCTCAACAACAGCTTCCACGAACCCGAGGACGCCCGCAAGGCGTTCGACACCACGCTCTCTGACCTCGGCTTCGACTACGTCGACCTGTTCCTGATCCACTGGCCGCTACCAACACTCTACGACGGCGACTACGTCTCCACGTGGAAGACTATGGAGGAATTCAAGGCTGACGGGCGCTCCCGCTCCATCGGCGTCTCCAACTTTCAGGTGGATCACCTGGAGAAGCTGGCCGCCGAGACGGATACTGTGCCAGCGGTCAACCAGATCGAAGTCCATCCCTACTTCACCAACGATACAGTGCGCGGTTACGGGCGGGATCATGGCATATTCACCGAAGCGTGGTCCCCGATCGCGCAGGGCGGTGTGCTGGAAGACCCGGCGATCACGGCTATCGCCGACAGGGTTGACAAAACCCCGGCGCAAGTCGTCCTGCGGTGGCACATCCAGCGCGGCGACATCGTGTTCCCCAAGTCCGTGACGCCGTCCCGGATGCAGGAGAACTTCGATCTGTTCGACTTCGATCTCACCTCC
>JACDAR010000338.1 GCA_013695335.1 Rubrobacter sp. | reverse complement strand
GGCGGGAGGCGCAACGGGAAGCGCGTGCAGCGCGACAGGAAGCCCGCCAGGACGCTCAGAATAACAACAGCGGTACTGGCGGCGGGGGCGGCAGCGGTACCAGTGGTAGTGGAAGCGGTGGTACTGGCGGCAACAATAGCGGCAGCGGTAGCAGCACCAACGGCGGCGCCGGTGGCGGCAGCGGTGGTAGCGGCGGTGGCGGCAGCGGTGGTGGCGGCGGTAAGAGGAGCGGCAGCAACTAGGCGCTACAGCGGCGGCTCCCACGGGAAGCAGCGCTAGGAAGTCTCCGACACTCTTTCGTGCGCGTAATCTCTCAGGGCTGAGATCGGAACATCTTCGGGTGGGCTCACCCCCACGAAACCGTGGCGGCCGATGGCGTTGTCCGAGAGCCACTCTTCGGTTACCTGCTTCGTGCGTTCGAGGTCGTAGCCAGCCTCGTGGTATGCGGTCCTGAGTTCGCCCGAGGGGAATTCCAGGACCAGTATCGGGTAGAGTCCGGGCGAGTAGGCCCTGACCTTTACTTTGTCCTCTGTCGCAGCGTCAGCCATGCACCAAGTCTACACGAACCAGGAAGTTCCTGGAAACGGCCATGATAAAATCCACTGTACATGATAACGCCACTTGACATTCACATCAGTGGAGGGAGTTCCTATGTCAGATCCCACACCCAACGGCGACGAAACTGAAGGACAGGCCGGAGCAAATGCAAACGGAGAAAACCAGGAGAGCGCCGGGGAACTCCTGGCGCGCCAGCTACCGCCTGAAGGCTTGCCTGAGGGTTTGATCCAACGCCGCCTCTCGCGGTTGGATACCCGCAGGGCACTGGCGGATCTGTGCAAGAGCGTGCCTGGCCTGGAGGAGGTGCTGCTGCCCCGCGGCATTCAGGCAGACGCCCTTACCCGGAAAACTGGCGGCAGCGCGCAACTCTTGCGGGGACTCTCGCGCCGCATTCTGCAAGACGCAGCGGCTTGGGGCGCATTCCGCACGGCTGTTGCGGAGCAGATCCCACCAGAGACCTTCGAAGCCCTGGGAGACATCTCCACGGAAAACGTAGAGGATCTCATCGAGTCCCACACGGTCGAGGGTCTGCTCCTCGCATCCTTGAGCGACGAGGACGAAACCGACCCCGAGACGGTCGAGGCTCTCATCGAAGCCTGGAAGCAGGAGCATCAGCAGGCTGAGAAGCGGTCCTCGGAAGACGCCCGCATCAAAGAACTCGAAGAGGCAGTGGAGCAGCTCAAGAAGGAAAACGAGCGCCTCTCTTTCACCTCCAGGACCGCCAACGAGCGGGCCGCTGCGCTGGCTGAAGAGGTGAAGGTGCTAACAGGCGAGCGCGAGGGCGCCTCCGTGCGCGTGAAGCGGGCGGAGGAAAGGGCGTCGTCCGCCCTGGATTCCCGCGAACAGTTGAACGAGAGGATCTCCACGCTGGAGCGGCGCGGCATCCACCTGGAGCGGTCGCTGGAGAGCGAACGCGAGGCTTACACGAAAGCAGCAGGCAGGCTCGAAGAACTGCACGACGAGTTAGGCCGCGTGACCGGCGAGCGGGACAAGGTCCGTAACGCCCTCAAGAACGCCCGCTTCACCGACGCGGGGTTCGGGGACCTCCTGGTGCGGGCCGTGAAGAACGAGGTTGGCGCGCTGCCGAACTCGCTGGAGTCGGCGGGCCAGACTGCCCGCCTGCTGGAGTTCATGGGCAAGGTCCTCCAGTCCCACACCGACCTGAGCGAACCAAGAAGGGCGTCGAGGGCTCCATCTGACTCGGGCTCCAACAGCTCCTCGTCTGATGAAGACGAAGATGCGGAGTCTTCTCCTGCTAGCCTGGTCGAAGAACCGTTCCTCACCCTGAACGGCGCGGCTGCTGAGGAACCGGCCAACGGGGCTGCCACCACCCGCATCCGGGCATACGCCAAACCCCGCCCGACGCTATCCTTCCGGGCTCTGGGGGGATCGGGAGAGGTGGGAGGCAGCAGCCATCTGCTCGATTTCGGCACCACGCGGGTGCTTGTGGACGCGGGGATCAAACCCGACGGACGCGGCCCGCTGGCGCCTGATTTCGGGCGGCTGGAAGGCATAGACGCCGCAGTGATAACCCACGCCCACCTCGACCACTGCGGCGCCCTGCCGCTGCTCGTCAAAGAACATCCGAAGCTCCCGATCTACTGCACCCCGCCTTCCGCCAGGCTGATAGTGGCAGCGCTCAACGACCACGCGGCGATGGGCGGGGGGCTTCCAGGCGGCGTTCCGATCCACGAGGTCAAGAAGCGCCTGGTCCCCACGCCTTTCGGCAAGGAGCTGAAGGTCGGGGACGCCCACGTGACGCTCACCGAAAGCGGGCACATCCTGGGGGCTGCGAGCGTGCTGCTCACGTCTGGGCCGGCGACTGTCTTTCACACGGGCGACATCTGCATGGAGGACCATTTCTCCATCCCCTCGGCGCGGCTGCCGGAGGTTAGCGACATAGACCTCCTGATCATGGAGGCCACCCTGGCGGACCAGAAGCCGCAGCCTTTCTCCGAGTCCATCCGCACGATGGTGGAGACGATAAACGAGACCACCCAGAAGCAGGGCGGGACCGTGCTCATCCCGACGTACGCGCTGGGTCAGGCGCAGGAGATCATCCTCGGACTCAAACATTACAGCCGGGAATACGGCCTGGACAGGAACGTGTTCATCTACGTTGACGGCTCAGTGGTGACCACATCCGAGAAACTCTACGCCGAACAGCTAGGCTACATGAAGCCGTATCTGCAACTCTCTGACCCGAGGGAGCTTTTCTTCTCCGAGAACATCAGGGCGGTCTCCAACGACGACAAGGCAAGGGAGCGCATCCTGGCCAACCCTTGCGCCATCATCGCCTCACCGGTCACAATGCAGGGCGGCGCCAGCGCGTTCTACAGGAAGCGACTGGAGACCAGCCCGAAGAACGCCGTGATCCTACCCTCCAACGCCTTCTCATCCTACGGAGCCCACAAGGCGGAGGGCGAAGAGGAGCAGTGGCGGGTCGAGAAGGTGAGCTTCGCGGCGCACTGCACCCAGGACCAGCTCCTCGGCATTACTGAGAAGCTGACGCCGCGTCAGATCATCCTGATACACGGCTCCCGTCGCCGCATCAGCGACCTGGCCTACCGCCTATCGCCGAACCACAAAATCCATACCCCCACCGTCGGCGAGACTGTGCGCACGGTCTTGTAGTCGAAGGCTATCTGGGGAAGCGCGGCTCTGTGGGGAAAGCGCTCCCAGATAGATGATCCTTCAGAGAGTACGGTTCGTTCGACCACCTGCGTCCCGCGCCGCCGGTCATCGCGGCAAGGTCTATGAGGCGACCGAGGATGCGGAGGCAGAAGCCGTTCATCACATCGTCGGGGTCGTCGGCCTTGCCGCGGGCCTTTGCCACGAAGAGGCCTTTCGTCTTCCACACGCCGTCGCGGTACACGGCGAAGGTCTGGCCGGGCTCTTCGCCAGCGGCCTCGGTCCAGCCGAGGATACGGCCTGAGTATCCTGATGGGTCGAGGTTGTAGTGGCTCAACTCCTCGTGCATGAGGTCCTCATCCGTCTCCGCGGCCGCTCCGCCCGCGAGCCCAAACGCCAGCCTAGCTTCCGCGCCAGGTGCCGCCGTCGCCCGCAGCGTGAACGTTCCGGCGCCGCCCTCAGTCTCCATCTCGAAGCCAGCCTCGCGGGCGAGCACTGCCGAGTATTCCAGGCCGGCGAACAATCTCTCTGAGAGACGGCTGGCTGCTGCTTCTGACTCCTGGATCAACGCCAGCGACCGATTCGCCTCCTCCCTGTAGCGGCGCAGGCGGGTCAGCGCGCTCTCGTCGAAGCCCACCGCCTCAGTCCCTGGCCCAGCGGCGCAGTATGCGGTCGGCGAGGCTGGGGAGCATGGTGACGGCCGCTATGTATGCGTGATCCGGAATCGTGATGTACACGTTCCGGCCGCCTTTCTCGGCGGCGCGGGCGATCTTCCCTGCCACCACGTCGGGCGTGACGCCTTTCGGACGCCAGCCACGCTTTTCATCCTTCGTGCGCCTGGAATTGTCCCTGAAAGCGGTGCGGGTGGTGCCAGGATACACGCTGGTGACGGTGATCCCTTTTTCGGCTATCTCGACGCGCAAGGCGTCGGAGATGGCATCGAGGGCTGATTTGGTAGCGCAGTACCCGCCAACCTTCGGGATGGAACGCTTCGCGATCACCGAGGAGACGTTGATGATGCGCCCGCCGGATCGCATTTGCGGCAGCACGGCCTGGATGCAGTTGAGGGCTCCGATCACGTTCACCTCGAACACGTATCGCAAGTCCTCAGCCCGCACCTCAGCCACCCGTCCCGAGAGACCGAGCCCCGCATTGTTCACCAGCACGTCAACGCCCCCGAACGCGGTAGTAGCCTTCTCGATCATAGCTTCGACGGATGCGGCATCCGATACATCTGTCTCCACGGTCACGACCCTTCCCCCGGCGGCGGAGAGTTCCCGCTCCAGAGCCTCCAGCTTCTCGGTGTTTCGGGCGGCGAGCACGACAGACGCGCCCCGTTCGGAGAGGGCGCGGGCCGTAGCCTCCCCGATGCCGCTGGATGCGCCGGTCACGACCGCCACCTTGTCCTTCAAAGTCTGTTCGTCTTTGTCCATGGGCGTATCTTATCCATATATGTCGTAAACGTTCCCGACGGTTGGATAAAATCCGTCGTCGGGTCGGCCCGGCCTCCTCCCTTTCTCGCCCGGTATACTCCCGGCATGACAGGATCGAGCAACGTACTCGTTGGCATCACAGGGGGCATTGCGGCGTACAAGGCGCCAGGTGTGATCCGACGCCTCAGAGAAGCAGGACACGAAATAGAGACGATAGCCACCGAAGCCGCCCTCCGCTTCATCCCGGAGGAGACCCTGGCGATAGCCACGGGGAAGCCCATCCACACTGCTGGAACGTGGTGGGATCAATCGGGCAGGATCGAACACGTCAGCCTCGCCCGATGGGCCGACCTCGTCCTCGTGTCTCCTGCCACGGCAGACGCGATGGCCCGCGTATCCATCGGCCTCGGCGATGATCTCCTCTCGGCCACCATCATGGCTGGCGCGAAGCGGGTCCTCTGGGCGCCTGCCATGAACCCCGAGATGTGGCGCAATCCAGCCACAGTCCGCAACGTCGAGACGCTGAAGGGCTGGGGACATCTTTTCGTCGGCCCGGCAGAAGGGGTCATGGCTTCGTCCGAGGAAGAACCTGGGGTCGGAAGGCTCGCGGAAGAGGCGGATATCATTGCGGCCGCCGCGGACGCTTTGCGCTCGGGCTGAACTATCGACCCTCTCGGAGCGGCATAATTATTGAGAAGGGTCTAAATCCCAAGGCTATACGTCTGGCCCTGATCTCCCTGATCGTCGGCGCGATCGCCATAGGGTCCTCGCCCATCTTCGTGCGGCTAAGCGAACTCGGCCCGGTTGCGACGGCATTCTGGAGGCTCTCGCTTGCGATGCCGGTTCTCTGGCTGTGGGCCGGGCTCGGGGAACGCGGCACAAACGCTCCGCGCCGTCCTTCTGGATACGCGGACTTTCTGGCCCTCGCCTTCGCTGGGCTATGCTTCACGGGCGACATCACCCTGTGGCACTTGTCCGTGGTTCTCACCTCCGTGGCGAACTCCACGCTGCTCGTCAACCTTGCGCCGGTCTTCGTCGCGTTGGGAAGCTGGCTCATCTTCGGTGAGCGCTTCTCGACCACCTTCCTGCTCGGCATGGTGGTTGCAATAGCTGGCTCGGCCCTGCTGGTGGGGCGGGATCTCGCGCTAGACACGCAGAACTTATCGGGGGATGCCCTGGCGCTACTCGCGGCTGCGTTCTACGGGGGATACATCCTTACCGTATCCCGCCTGAGATCCAGGTTCTCCACCCCAACCATCATGGTGTCGAGCGGGGCGGTTACGTGCGTCGCGCTCCTCCCCATCACCCTTCTTTCGAGGGAGAACCTGCTAGCCACCACAGTGTACGGATGGGCGGTGCTGCTGGGCGTGGCCCTCATCTCGCACGCCGGCGGACAGAGCCTCGTCACCTACGCCCTGTCATCCCTGCCTGCAGCATTCTCCTCGGTGGGGCTGCTCTTGCAGCCCGTGGCCGCAGCGACGCTCGCGTGGGCTCTCCTGGGTGAAGCGCTTGGAATCTGGCAGATACTGGGAGGGGTAGTCGTGCTGTTCGGCATCGTCCTTACGCATCGAGGCATCGGCGGGGGAAGGACCAGGGAGGAGCATCTCCCGGTCACTGAAAGGCGTCCAGTGGACGACGGCAATTGATAAGGGCCGCAACCCTATCCGACGCCGCCGCCATAGCCCGCGTCCATGTGGATACCTGGCGGGCGGCCTACGCGGACATCCTGCCGAAAACCTACCTCGATGGCCTCTCGTACGAAGAATTCGGGCGCTTCTGGCTGAATCTCCTGTCCAAACCGGACACAAGATGCGTCTTCGTGGCAGAGGATGAAGGCGGGGTCTTCGGGTTCGTCTCTGGCCGTCCCAGGAAGAATTTTTCGAAAGGACCGATAGACTACGATGGCGTGCTGGACACGATATACGTCCTCCCATCGCACCAGGGAAACGGCGCTGGAAGGCGGCTAGTCGCCGCAGTCGCCAGGTACTTCGTGGAGGTTGACACAGGTTCCATGCTCCTCTGGGTCTTCACCGAAAACCAGCCCGCCCGCCGATTCTACGAATCACTCGGCGGCGTCCTCGTGGGTGCTGACGGCTTCGACCTCGGCGGCGTGTGGGTGAATGAGGTGGCGTACGGGTGGAGGAACCTCGGCGTGCTCGTGGAGGAAGTTTGACGGCGGATAGAAATCATCTGAGGAACACATTCGACAGCGTCGCCAGCCTGTACGATGCTGTCCGCCCCGGCTACCCCGATGCGCTTTTCGAAGATGTGATATCGCTTTCAGGGATTCCCCCTGGAGGTCGGATACTGGAGATCGGAAGCGGCACCGGCCAGGCTACCCTGCCACTCGCCCGCAGGGGCTACGAGATGCTCTGCATCGAGCTTGGCGAGAGCCTCGCTGACATCGCCAGGCAAAACCTCTCCGAATATCCGAGGGTGGAGATTCTCACCGCCGACTTCGAGGACTGGCCGGTGGAAAAAGGAGCCTTCGACCTCGCCGTCTCCGCCGAAGCTTTCCATTGGCTCGACCCTGCGGTCGCGTACCGCAAGGTCTTCCGGGCGCTCAAGCCAGGTGGGGCGATGGCCCTGTTCTGGAATCGCCACGTGTGGAGCGAAAGGAGCGAGCGTTTCTTCGAGGCGGCGCAGAAGGTCTACGAGCGGGAGACGCCCGAGATCGTCAAGCCAGAAGACCACAAAGGTCTCTCCCACCCAGAGGAGGTATCAGGCAGGATGGATGGAATTGACGAGACTGGTCTTTTCGGTGAGGTCATGGTACGCAAATACCCGTGGGAAGCGGAGTACGATGCCGCAGGCTACATCCGCCTGCTCAACACCTATTCCGGCCACATAGCGCTGGATGACGATGCCAGAAACCGGCTCTTCCGGGGAATAACGGACCTGATCGAAGCGGAGTTCGACGGGCGCATCGTCAAGCAATACCTGACGGTTCTGTACGTGGCCAACGCAGAAAATCTTTGAGCGCCTGCTCGGTGCTCGGGAAGGCCAGCTTGTCCCAGGGAAGCGCGTCGCGCGGGAATCCCCTCACGTCCATCGTCTCGTCCAATGGCTCCAGTTTGCCGCCGAAGGCCCTGGCTGCGAAGGCTGCTATAGCTGGGATCTGTCCTTCGTAGCTGTACAGGCCGATGAGACTGGTAACCTCGACCTCAACGCCCGTTTCCTCCAATGTCTCGCGTTCGGCTGCGGCCTCCGCCGTCTCGCCGCGTTCGACGAAACCGCCGGGGAACGTCCACATGCCGTAGCCCGGCTCGATGGCGCGTTGGATCAGTACGATCTCCCCGTCAACCTCGAAGATGGCCCCGGCCACCAGCTTCGGCCCCAGATACAGGACGAACCCGCAGTTCCCGCATACGAGCCGCTCCGGCTCACCATCCTTGATGATGCGCCTCTCGAAATGGCTGGCGCAACGGGGACAGAATTTGTATTCAGGTGGGTTCAAGACGTAGCGCACGAGCGTATGAGAGCCCCTAGAAGAAGGACAAAGAGGACGATCACTCCGAGGTTCGCTATGCGCAAAGCCCTTTCGATTCCAGGCCGGTCTCTGGGCAGCAATTCACCTGTTCCCTGTATGATAAAGTTCACGCCCGCGAACCCGAGGAAAAGCCACAGCCTCCGATCCACAAGCGTGTCATTCGGAGGGGGCGGCGCAGGCGTGGGGTCGAACATGCTCAACAAGGCAAGCATAGCCATGACACATCCCATGAAGATCAAAGACCAGCCCCAGAAAAGCTTTGGATGTTGGGCTATCAGATCAAACACCCTGTCTATAGCTCGTAAGAACCTGTTGCCCAACACCCGTCCTCTCTCGCTGACCGTGGCGCGATTATAGAGGAAGAGACATAACTGTCATGATAGAATCTTTTGTACGCGGACGTAGCTCAGTTGGTAGAGCGCCAGCTTCCCAAGCTGGAGGTCGCGGGTTCGAAGCCCGTCGTCCGCTCGTTCTGTAGGTTTCAGGCTACAGGCGTCAGGTTTCAGGTTTTGCCAGACGATGGTTCGCCTTCTCCTACGTTTTCGGCCATGCGGCTTCCAGCAAGATGCCGTTGTTGTCCAGAAACAGCGTGTTGCGGATCGGCCCTGCTTCCCCGATGGGCGTCATCTCGACGCCGTTCCGCTCCAGTCGTTTCCTGAGTTCCGTCCCGGCCACCTCATCCGGGAGCGCGAACGCTATGTGATGCGGCCCAACGCGCCGGAGCCCGAACTTGTCTTCCATGTTCGACGGGTCGGATATGGGTCGAGCCTCCATTGCCTCGAAGAAGTGGAGGCCCAGGCTCTCGGTTCCGCCGGGACGGATGAAACAGTGCCTGGCTCCGCCACCACGCGCGTCCCGGCCCATGATCTCACCCGCCTCCATACCGAGGACGTCCTCGTAGAAACGCAGCGTGGCGTCCAGATCGGCAGTCACGAGCGCCACGTGATGGAATCCCTGCCAGCCAATCCCCGTGCTCATACATGGAGTATACGCAATAGGTGAATAAGAAAGAGCGCCGGGAGTAATTTCCGACGCTCGAATTGAGTTGTCCCGCAGCCTGGCTAGTTGCCGTTCCTCGAACTTCCGTTGCCCCGGATCTTGCGCATCAGCCACTTCGCAGGGTCGTAGAACTCGCTGGCGACGCGCTCCTTGAGGGGGATGATGGAGTTGTCGGTGATCTTGATGTCCACCGGGCACACCTCGGTGCAGCACTTGGTGATGTTGCAGAACCCTAGCCCGTTGTCTTCCTTGAGGTCGCCAAGCCGGTCTTCCTCGTCCATCGGGTGCATCTCAAGCCACTGGTTACGGACGAAGAAGCGCGGGCCCGCGAACTCGGCGTGCTTGTGGTGCGTCCTCAGCACGTGGCACACGTCCTGGCACATGAAGCACTCGATACACTTCTTTGGCTCGTACAGGCGCTCTACGTCCTCCTCGTACATCGTGAACGGCGCCTGCTCGCTGCTATGGAACGGCTTGATGGCCTTCGACACCTCGTAGTTCCAGGAGACATCGGAGACGAGATCCTTGATCACCGGGAAGGCGCGCATGGGGTGGACGTGGATCTCCTCCCCGTCGTACTCCTCGACCCGCGTCTTGCACAGGAGCTTGGGGCGACCGTTGATCTCCGCGCTGCAAGATCCACAATGGGCCGCCTTGCAGTTCCATCGCACTGCCAGATCGCCTGCCTGCTCGGCCTGGATGGCGAGCACCGCGTCCAGAACCACCATGCCCTCGACCAGCGGTATCTCGTACTCGACCTCCTGGCCGCCCTCCGAGTCGCCACGGAATATCTTCAGCTTCGCCGTCTTGCCGCTCTTGCCGAGATCCTCGTTCGGGACCGGCGAGTGGGCCCTGGAGGTGACGTTGCCTGGGTTGTTGCCGTTGCCTTCTGTCATGCCTTGGCCTTCTCCTCCTCGAACAGACTCGACAGATGCTCTGGCATCGGCGGTATCTCGCGCCGCTCGATGCCGATCTCACCCTGCCCGTCTTTGGTGACTATGAAGTTGAGCTTGCCCAATTCCTCGTCGGGGCCGTCGTAATCCAGCCTCCACTGGGCGCCGCGTCGCTCCGTGCGCTGCACGGCTGTGCGGAGGATGATCTCGGATATCTGAATGAGGTACCGGATGTCCTGCGCCGTGTGCCACCCAGGATTGAAGAGCCGCGACCCTCCGACCCTGACGTTCGGCAGCCGGTCCTTGAGCGCGAGTATCTTGCCGAGCCCCTCTTTCAGAGAGTCCCCGTCGCGCATCAGGTTGGCGTGCTCCATCATGGCGTTCTGGAGCTCCTGCTGCATGAGGTAAGGGCTCTCACCCTCTCCCCCCTTCTCCAGCGGCTCAAGCACGCGCCCGATCTCCGTCCGTACCGCATCGGCCTCGATGTCCGCAGAATGCACACTCTCCCCGACGAACGCCGAAGCACCCTCCCCGGCCCTTCGTCCGAAGACGAGCAAGTCCGAGAGCGAGTTGCCCCCGAGGCGGTTCGCCCCGTGCAGCCCGCCCGCGACCTCGCCCGCCGCATAGAGACCGGGCACGTTGGTCGCGCAGGTCTCGGGGTCAACCTTGATGCCGCCCATCGTGTAGTGGACGGTCGGAAAGACCTCCATCGGCTCGCGCGAGATGTCTATGTCCGCCAGGTTCTTGAACTGCTCGTACATGGTCGGCAGCTTCTTCATGATGCCCTCGTAGCCCAGGTGCGTGATATCCAGGAACACGCCGCCGTGCTCGGAGCCGCGCCCCTCCTGGACCTCTGTGTAGTTGGCCCGGGCCACGACGTCGCGGGTGGAGAGCTCCATCTTCTCCTTGTCGTAGTTCTCCATGTAGCGTGCGCCCTCGGAGTTGCGGAGCAGGCCGCCCTCGCCGCGCACACCCTCGGTAACGAGCAGGCCGCGCACGCCAGGGGGCCAGACCATGCCGGTCGGGTGGAACTGCATCATCTCCATATCCACGAGCTCGGCGCCGGCGTCGTAGCCGAGGACTACGCCATCGCCCGTGCCCTCCCAGGAGTTGGATGTGACCTTGAAGATACGGCCCCAGCCGCCGGTCGCCATGATCACGGCCTTCGCCTTGAAGTGGATGAACTTGCCGGACTCGCGCGTGTAGCCAACCGCCCCGACGACCCGGTCACCCTTCTTGAGAAGTTTCGTCACCGTTGTCTCCATGTAGATCTCCGAGTCGGTGGCGAGGACTTTTTCCTGCATGGTGCGGATAAGTTCGAGCCCCGTGCGGTCCCCGACGTGGCACAGGCGGCGGTAGGTGTGGCCGCCGAACGGACGCTGGGAGATCTTGCCTTCTGGGGTGCGATTGAAGAGCGCGCCCCATTGTTCCAGCTCGTAGACCCTATCTGGAGCCTCTTTGGTGAAGATCTCCGCCATCCGCCAGTTGTTGAGGAACTTGCCGCTCTTCAACGTATCCATGAAATGCTGACGCCAGGAGTCGTCGGGGTCAACGTTGCCAACGGATGCGGCGATACCGCCCTCGGCCATTACGGTGTGGGCCTTGCCGAGCAGGGATTTGCTCACGATGCCGACGGAGAGGCCATGCCGCGTCGCGGCCACGGCGGCCCGCAGGCCGGCGCCGCCAGCGCCGATGATCAGAACGTCGTGCTCGCGCGTCTCGTACTGCTCTCGGCGCCCGTTCGTATTTTCGTCTCTCTGCATCAGATACCTCCCTGGCTCATCCGCCGAAGTGGATTATCGTGAAGTCCGTGATCGCCCCGGCCTGCAACAACCGCAGGTAGATATCGGTCGCCAGCAGCGAGAAGAGGCTGTACCAGGCCCACTGGGGATGCCTCGCGTTGAGTCGGCTCACGAAGTTGTAAGTCTTGCGCCTGGCGTTGCCCCCGCGGATGCAGGAGTAGCAATCCTTGTTGCCCCCGACGAGATGCCTGAAAGAGTGGCACGAGAACGTGTAGGCCGAAAGGAGCACGATGTTCAGGAACCAGAGCAGGGATCCAACGCTGATCTGGAACCCTTGCGGCCCAAAGAGCGTCCTGAAAGCCTCGAACCACAGGAAGGCCACGACTATTATCGAAGCGTATAGGAAGTACCGGTGTACGTTGTTGAGGACGAACAGCGCCCTCTCTCCCCTGTAGCTCTCCGCGTTGCTGGCCCACGGCCGGTCGAGCTGCTGTGCCTTGCTCAAACACGCCGGCGGGTCCCAGAAAAACGCCCGGTAGTACGCCTTGCGGTAGTAGTAGCACGTAGCCCGGAAACCGAGCGGTATCCACAGAACCAGCATCGGTGCCGTCACGAAGCCAGGCATCCATCCGGGCAACGGCACCTCGGGAGAGTAGAAGGGCGAAACGAACTGCTGATACTCGCCCCCGAATAGCGCTATCGCGACGAAAGAGTAGACACCGAACACCGTGAGCACTAACACCACTGCCGAAGGCTCGACCCACCACGGCAACTTTTTCCATGCGGATGCTATCGCTGACAAGGTCGCTTCTCCCTCTAGATGCTTGTATCTACTCGTAACTCGAAGCCCGTTACTATGTGCGGGCAGTATAGGGCATCGCGCAAGGGGCGAGTGTGAAATGATTCGTTCGAAAGGCTTCGAGTATCAGGTTACAGGTTTCAGGATTGCGACTCGATTCTTATCGCGGAAAAGCCGGGGCTTCTTTGCAGCCGGAGCGATCGATCTTCGGGTCGGGTGTGTTTCCGGCTCCTGAAGCCTGATGCCTATAACCTGTAACCTCGAACGCCCGGGCCGTCCCGTAAGCCGGATTCTGCTCTATCCCGCCATCCATCTTCCGTAGGGACGTTTCGCGAAACGTCCCTACGGAGCCCTCCCTGTGGAGGGCTGCGCCTACCAGCCCGCGACGCCTCGCGGCGACCGGGACATTCTGGCTTGCTCGCACCGGTGGTTTACCTGGCCGGTCCCTCTCGGGATACCGCCGGTGGGCTCTTACCCCACCCTTTCACCCATCACCTGTGACGTAGGGACGTTTCGCGAAACGTCCCTACGGTCCATCGGCTGGTCTGCTCTCTGTTGCACTTGACGTGGCGGCGGGCTTGCGCCTGCACGGCTTTCGCCGTCACCGCCCCTCGGGTTGTTGGCCCGAGCGGCCTCTGCTACGAGTCCGGACTTTGCTCTACCGCCCAGAGGAATCCCCCGGGCGACAGCGACGGGTCGGACGGCCCGAACCGGCGCGGATTATACAGTACGACTGGTATCTACGGCGTCGGGGTTCGGTGTACCGGGCGCGTTGCGGTACGCTGGGGTGCACGCTGGCCGCCGCGACGGAGCAGGACGATCCGCGTGGGAGAGAGTCGAATCTCTACCCGATCCGAGCGGCTCCAGCGATCTTTCCATCGCGGATCGTCGCCAACCGCGGGATCGAACCACACGCCAGGTCCGTCGGGGCCGTCGGGATCGAGGGCGCCCTCGAATGAGTTGTATTCCTGCGGGTTGCGCAGGATAGACCCAGCATCCCTGCGGTAGATGGCGTTGCGCGACCTGAACGATTGCACAGACGACGGGCTAGTTCCAAGGGCGCTGGCGATCCAATCGTCGCTCCTGCCCTCGTCAACCCAGCGCCGAACGTCGTCTATGAACTTCCTGAGCGAGACCCTTTGATTTATTCCCATGCGCGACTACCTCCATTCAATGGTACAAGTATCCTAGCTTACAGAGCTGGTGATTTTCCAGCAACCTGCAACCACTGGTGTAGACTAAGATCATGGAGATATTAACGAACATTGGGATCGGGTTCCTGGCGGTCGTGCCCATGGTCCTGCTCTACTACATACCGTCCCTGCCAGGGATGGTTATTTTGAGCGAGCGCAGCGGGGGATACCGGATCAAAGCCGGACTCTGGTTCGTCATCGGGTTCGGGCTCATCGTCGCCACGCAGCTTCTCATGACCAACCCATCCGCCCTCCAGGCGGCGCAGACGCTCGGGATGTCGGCGGTGTTCATTGCCGTCGCGTTGGCGCTGGCGTCCTTCACCGTATACCAGCTGGCGGATTAGCCGCCGTTCAGGGCGGTTTTTACCTCTTCTTTGTCCTTGTTGAGGGCGAAGAAGGTCATCTCGGATCTGGCCTGCTGGTAGGGTTTGGCGCGGACCCGGGTCAGGAAGTCGGATTCGAGCATGGCGGTGATGATGTCCGAGATCTCCTCCTGCGTCAGTTCCAGCTCGCCGCGCTCGTCGAGATCCCGGATGCTGCCGAAGATCTCCACGAAAGAAGCCGGCTGGCGCAGGTTAGCCATGCTCTTGGTGATGGTCTTCAATTCGTAGGGCGTGAGGTCTTCCAGCAGGTCGAACTCCTCAGTCTGTTCGGGGGATTCTGCTGGAGTTTCCTTCGCCGAGCGGCCGTTGCCGCGGTCGTTGGGTCTCCCATTGCCCCCAGATGAAGATTCGGCTGTCTCCTTCGGCTCATCGGCCGCGAGGTCGGATTCTGGTTGTTCGGGAACCTTCTCGTCGGGCAGGTAGACCTGGAGTTCGAGATCCTGGTCCACGGTGTTCACGAGACCCCGGCGCTCCGCCTCGACGACGAAATCCTTGAACTTCTTGAAGCCCTCGTTGCGCTCGTCGAAGGAGCCGAGCTGCACGATCATCTGCTGCTTCACCTGGCCCAGGACGCGCGTCTTGCCCCCGTTCTTCAGCGTCTCGACCGCCCGCACTAACTCCCCATACGGATCGGTAGCTTTCTTCTTCGGATCCCGGTCAGGCGTCCTTGCTGCGCGGTCCTCTTCGAGCAGCGAAGAGTATGAGATGAAATGGTCGGCGGATTCGATCAGGTGGTACGAAGTAGCCTCCGAAACCCCGATCACCACGACGTTCTTGCCCTGGCTCCTCAGCAGGCTAACCAGCGGTATGAAGTCTCCGTCGCCCGTCACGAGCACGTACGTGTCCACCTGCGGATGGTTGTGCAGGAAGTCAGAGCACTCGACGGCCAGCATCACGTCTATGGAGTTGGTGCGCCGCTTCTGGGCGCGTCCTCCTGGGAAGTAGCGGGCCGAGATGTAGCGTGGTGAGATGCCGTTGGAGTACAGCGTCGGCGGCGCCTGGCGGAAGTCACCCTCGGTCCAGTCGGCGTAGGCGGTGGCCGATACTATGCGCCCATACTCGCGGGCTTTCTCCAGGATCGCCGAGACGTTCGGCTTGGAGTTGTACTCGCTGACCGTGGAGATGTAGATGTTCTCCCAGTCTATGAATATTGCAAGATCTTCGGTCATTTGGATTGTTTCCTCGCAAAAGAGAGAGGCCCGGGGGTCCCCCGGGCCTCTGTGGATGGTCTATACATTGTAGCGCTCACGCAATCGGACTGCGGTCTGGGAGAGCGCTTCGTCGTCCAGGATCGCCTCGACCCAGAGGACGCGCTCCCCCCCCTCCCCGAAATCCGCGGGGATCTCGAACCCTGCGGTCACGGTTGTGGAGTTCT
>JACDAR010000294.1 GCA_013695335.1 Rubrobacter sp. | reverse complement strand
TGCCGGGCGTGCTGACCCTCGACCGCGAGGGGAGGGTACTCTCCCACACGCCTGCAGCACGCCGTTGGCTCGAGGACCTCGAAGACCTCCGCCCCGCTTGGCGGGAGGACGATACCCCCGTACCCGTCAGGATGGTCGCCGGCGCCCTCAGGCGCGCCCTCTCTCCCGAGAGAGACCGGGACCTGGACCTCGTGCCGAGGGTGCGCATGCGCGGCCGTTCGGGGCGTTGGATCGCGCTCTACGGTTCCCTCACGGAATCTTCCTCCGGGCGCCCTGGCGAGACGGTGGTGGTCATAGAGCCGGCCAAGCCCGAGGAGGTGGCCTGGCTCAACGCCGCCGCATACGGCCTGAGCCCGAGGGAGGAGGAGGCGGTGAAGCTGGTCGCGCGCGGCCTGTCCACCAGGCAGATGGCGGCTACCTTGTTCGTCTCCGAGCACACCGTTCAGCGCCACCTGCAGAACGTCTTCGAGAAGGTGGGCGTGAAGAGTCGCCGCGAGCTGATCAAGCACCTGTTCTTCGAGAACCTCTTGCCCGGCATGCTCGGCGACTAGAGCAACACGCCCGACACAGGCCCGCCGCGTCGTACAACGCTGCCACACTAGCAGGCATCTGGGAATAGGCGCATCTGCCAGGTGGCTACTTCTGGGAGTGGACTTCGGAGAACGCCGTACATTCGAAGTCTGTGGATTATTGGACCGGGAAGCTACCCCAAGGCTTCGTGGTACGGGAAGAGCTTCTGCTGAAGGCCCGGGGGCCGTCGTGGCGCCCCGGGCGCGTACCCCTCGAGCCTCAGGACCTTCAGCCACCCCGCTTCACCCAACTCGGCGAGCGCGAAGAGCCTCTGCTGTGGCAAATCGTGTCGGCACGACGTCTCGAAAAGCTCGGCACCCACCGCCCGTAGCCTGCCCGTGCCCGCCTCCGCTTTGGTCTCCTAGCGGGAGAGCGGCTCCCCGGCGTGCTCGACGGTGAGGCTCCCTGCCGCCAGCCACAGCGCGGCCTCCCTCCCATCCAACCCCTCCTCTCCGTAGATCCTCCAGTGCCTGAAGCGAGCGTAGCCCAAGGAGTCCAGCACCCGCCAGGCACGAAGAACCCGACCGCGTCCCAGAGCACGAACACCACACCGGCGATGCAGGCATACCCGACCATGAAGGTCCCGGCAGCGTTCGCCCACCAATTCACCTGCCGACGCGACAGTGAGGGGATCGTCACGGTCATTAGTGGAACTCTAAGGAAGACGGGCGACAGGCGTTCGTCTGGCCCAGTTCGGGCTGTGGTGCCGACCGAGATAGGGCGCTTGGCGCCAAGACCGAGGAGGTGACCGCCGAACAGACCCTGCAAGCCATCGCGGCCTGACCCGGCAGCAACGAAGGATCACCCCAATGTCCCCTTCGGAGAAGATGTCCTCCACCGTAAGCCGGGTGCCGGGGAACGGATATATCTGCAATCTATCAGACGTATCCGAACACTGGCGGAAAGACTATTACGACGATAGCCGCCCACACGGCATAGACGGGCAGGTAGTTCGTCTGCCACCGTTCGAGGCCCGTGAACGATCCGCGCCCTCTCAGAAAGCGGATGTAGAGTAAGGCGGACCACGCCAGATTGACCAGGAGAATCACGTTCTCACCCAGGGCGGCCACGCGGTTCGGGGTGAAGCCGAACTCGGTGATGCGCGCGGCGATGGCCCACAACGCTACCGCGTCGGCCAGTAGCGCGCTGACCACCAGAATCACCTGCAACACATCGAAGGCGCCTGGGGGCGACTGGGGATCACGGGCGGAGACGGAATAGAGCAGAAGGGCAAGGACCACCACCAGGAGCAGGTCGAAGGCGATGAGCGCGTTCCGCCCGATGTCTACCCCGCGTCCGGTCCACAGCAGGGTCGCCAGAAACGCAACCAACACGGCGGCGAAGAGCGGCGTGAAGAGGCGCGTCAACACGGGCGCCATGTTCTCGATCACGCTTTGCTTGGCCTCCACCAGCCAGGAGGCGACCATGACGGCCCCGACCGCCCCGCACGGCAACAGCCACGACTCGAAGAAAGGCTCCACGTCGATCCCGATGGCCTGGAAGATGATCGCCATGGACGCCGTGAGGACGGCGCCGCCGAGGGCGATCAGGACGTAGTAGATGAATAGCTCGCCCGAGAACCGAATGAAGTCCATGCGGCCGCCGACCTGGCCCCACCGGCCACCCGCGTACGCGACGCCCACCACCAGCCAGAGCGCGATCGGCAGGTGTAGCGCCGTGAGCGCCACGGTGTAGCCGCCCTGGGCGAAGGGATAGACGTTGGCGAAAACACCCGCCGCGACGAACGCGACTGC
>JACDAR010000272.1 GCA_013695335.1 Rubrobacter sp. | reverse complement strand
GTGTAGCGTTTGAGGAGAGCCTGGCGAAGGACTAGGATACTCGCTTCACGAGTGTCTGCAGCGGTCAGCAAGTACGTTTGACGACAGTCTGACGACAACCCGGTTTCGACAGCGGTGAACAGTGGTGTGCGCGTGTGACGTACATCCGTTTATCTATCGCGATTTCTGTACGTCCGTAAACAAGGGTGAACGTATCATCCCTATCTGAAAATCATGGTGTCCCCGGTTCGAATCCGGGTCCCGCCACTTCTTGAGCATACCGTTACCGCAGTACATTCTGTAAAGATGAGTGCTTCGAAGTGTCCTGTAACGCCTCTGCCAAGAAGACGGGGCGAGGGTCCACTCGTGCAGGGCGCCGGAGTAGACGCTGGCTATCGTACTGTCGCGCACGAAAATATTAGCCGACCGGTCGCCACGCGCAGCGTCTCAGCGAGACGCTGAAGTTTTCCTCGTAGTCTGGCAGCAAGGGCTACACGGCTTTGTAGCGAACCACATCGCCGTGAACTCTCCGCTCCGAAGAATGCCTTGCAAGCGCCGAAATGATGACAGGCTGACCGCTGAGACTATGCGCCTGCGGTCAGGTAAGTCAGTACGGAGCGTTTGCACATCTCGCAGTTGTAGCGAAGCCGGATTTTATTGGGAGAATCTTCGCATCGGCGGATGCGAAATCTGACGGATCGCATACGCTCGGGTAAGCTCTCGGATCATCGTCCAAAGGAGGAATTTATGACGGACAAAGGTTTCGGAGGCGATCTCACGCCCCAGAATACCGAGTTTCTGCGGGCTGCCGGGTTGCGGGTGGATGAGGTCAGTGGCGCCGTGGTACGGGGATGGATAGAACTCGGCCCGGACCATCATACGCCGTGGGGGATGGTGCATGGGGGGGTTTACGCCTCGGCGGTCGAGAGTGCCGCCAGCCTGGGTGCTTCAGCCGCTGTGGAGGAGGGGGGACAGATCGCCGTCGGCGTCAACAACTCCACGGACTTTCTGAGGCCGATGGGCGAAGGGCGGGTGGAGGTCGTCGCCGAGCCGATCATGCAGGGCAAGAGCCAGCAGCTCTGGCAGGTCATCATCACCCGCGCCGAAGACGGCAAGGAGGTGGCCCGCGGTCAGGTGCGTCTGCAGAACGTACCACTGCCATCCTGACAATCTCTAACGCACTATCTCCCTGAGCGCCGGGGCGGCCATGTAAGCGTCGCCGTGGGTTGCCCTCAGGGAGTCGAGTGTATCGAGGATGCGAGCCTCCCCGATCTCGCCCGCCCATTCGAACGGCCCTTTAGGGTAGTTTGCGCCGAGCTTCATGTTCCGGTCTATATCTTCGGTCCTCGCCACGCCCTCCGAATGGGCCAGGAACGCTTCGTTCACTATGCAGGAGGTGATGCGCGGCGCCACTTCTTCTGAAGGCGCTGAAATCTTCCGGACGGTCATGAGTATAGATAATGACGACCAAGGGAACTTGGAACTCTGAGGGGAGTGTACGGCGTGGCGACGGTGAGGCTGAACCCCGTCCCGACCGATACAACGCCCTTGGCGCCCGCATCGTCGGGGAGCTTGGGGAAGCGCTCGACATGGTCGAGAGCGGCGGGGACACGAGGGTCATGACGAACATACCAGAGGGGCGAGCATCCTGCGGGTACTCGCCCCTCTGGGCACTATGGTTTATCCGTGGCTGTACTGCATCGCGTGCGAGGTTCCGCAGCGTTGCAATACTGAGACTACTATTGCCGCCGCCGGCCATTTATTGTTACGGTGAACGTGAATGAGCGACAAAGCCTGTAGAACTCTGCTCGGGAGGTAGGCGATTACAAACTACGCAGGAAAGAAAAATTCTGTAATGGCGCCGAGGGGATCGAAGATCTCCTGCCAAGGCTGGCCCCAGGAGGCCGCCCTTCGCATGCTCATGAACAACCTCGATCCCCACGTGGCCGAACGCCCGGAGGAACTCGTGGTCTACGGTGGCTCTGGAAAGGCCGCCCGCGACTGGAGATCGTTCGACGCGCTGGTTCGCACGCTCAAAACGCTGAGGGATGACGAGACTATGCTCGTGCAGTCTGGAAAGCCAGTCGGTGTCATGCGGACGCACGAGTGGGCGCCGCGGGTCATGATCGCCAACTCCAACCTCGTAGGCGACTGGGCTACGTGGGAGGAATTTCGCAAGCTGGAGAAGCTAGGGCTCATCATGTACGGGCAGATGACGGCTGGCTCCTGGATCTACATCGGAAGCCAGGGCATCCTCCAGGGTACATACGAGACCTTCGCCGCCGTCGCGAAGAAGCGTTTCGACGCCTCCCTCGCTGGCACGGTCACGCTCACAGCCGGCCTCGGCGGCATGGGCGCGGCCCAGCCGCTCGCCATCACTATGAACGGCGGCGTCGCCATCTGCATCGAATGCGACCCCTCGCGCATCGCCCGCCGCATCGCCCACGGCTACCTTGATACCGAAGCAGACGACCTCGACCACGCCCTGCGGCTCGCCGAGGAAGCGAAAGCGAAGCGTGAGCCGCTCTCCATCGGCGTTCTCGGCAACGCAGCCGAAGTGGTGCCCGAATTGCTTCGACGTGGCGCACAGGTGGACATCGTTACGGACCAGACATCAGCCCATGACCCTTTTCGCTACTTGCCTGCTGGCGTCGCCTTCGACGATTGGGAAACCGAAAGGGAGCGCGACCCCGACGGCTTCGTGGAGCGGGCAAGGGAGTCCATGGCCGCACACGTCGAGGCGATGGTGGGGTTCATGGACGCGGGCGCTGAGGTCTTCGATTACGGCAACTCCATAAGGGGCGAGGCGAAGCTCGCGGGCTACGGACGCGCTTTCGATTTCCCCGGCTTCGTGCCGGCGTACATCAGGCCGCTGTTCTGCGAGGGAAAGGGACCGTTCCGTTGGGCCGCGCTCTCCGGCGACCCGGAGGACATCGCGAAGACTGACAGGGCAGTCCTCGACCTGTTCCCTGAGGACGAGCCCCTGGCGCGTTGGATCCGGATGGCCGGGGAGAAGGTTCACTTCGAGGGCCTGCCCGCCCGCATCTGCTGGCTAGGCTATGGCGAGCGTCACAAGGCGGGATTGCGTTTCAACGAACTGGTAGCGAGCGGTGAGATCTCCGCGCCCATCGTTATTGGCCGCGACCACCTGGACACGGGCAGCGTTGCCTCACCGTACCGCGAGACCGAGGCCATGATCGATGGATCAGACGCCATAGCCGACTGGCCGCTCCTGAACGCGATGGTCAACGCAGGCAGCGGCGCGACGTGGGTCTCCATCCACCATGGCGGCGGCGTCGGGATGGGACGCTCCATCCACGCCGGACAGGTCACGGTCGCCGATGGCTCCGAACTCGCCGCCCAAAAACTCGAAAGGGTACTCACCAACGATCCAGGCACCGGCATCATCCGTCACGCGGACGCGGGCTACGACCGCGCCGTGGAGGTCGCCGATGAACGCGGTGTGCGTCTCCCCATGCGCGAACAACAGTGAGGCGCACCTTCGTCCCCGATCTCGTACTCGATTCCAACGGTGCGGTTTCCAACGTGGCCGTTACCTTCGAGGACGGTCGCATCGTCGAGGTCGGCCCCGCGACCGAAGGCGAGCGGTTGCCGGGGCGCGCCCTCGCGCCTGGTTTCGTCAACGACCACAGCCACGCCTTCCAGCGCGGCCTGCGCGGACGGGTCGAACACCGAAGTTCCGACCATCTCCACGACGATTTCTGGACCTGGCGGGAGAAGATGTACGAGCTTGCCGAGAGCATGGACCCGGACTCCATGCAGCGTACGGCAGAGCGATGCTACGGGGAGATGCTCTCCGCCGGATACACCAGCGTCACAGAGTTCCACTACGTACATCACAGGAGCGACGCCACGCACTACGATGACCTGAACGCGCTCGCAAAGGCCGTGGCCGAGGCTGCGGAGAACGTGGGCATCCGGCTCGTCCTGCTGCCAACCGCCTATGCGCGCGGTGGTATCCCACGCTTCCGGGATGCGAGCCCCGAAGCGTACTTCGAGAGGGTGGATGCGCTGCGGGAGTGGGCCGCTGACCGTGCGCCCGTGGAGGTCGGGGTTGCTGCCCACAGCGTGCGGGCTGTTCCCCGAGGTTGGCTGGAGAGCCTCGCCGAGTACGCCCGTATCCATAGTCTGCCGCTCCACATCCACGCAGACGAGCAGCCGCGTGAGATAGAAGAGTCCGAAGAGGAGCATGGCATAAAGCCCATCGAGCTTCTGGCGGAGACCGGATTTCTGGGTCCCCGCACAACCGTCGTACACGCCACGCACGCCGACGAAAACGAGTTGGATCTCCTGTCGAAACACGATTCCAGCGTCTGCGTCTGTCCGACTACCGAAGGAAATCTGGGTGACGGTTTCCTGCCAGCGGAAGGTATTCTGAAGCGCGGCATTCGGCTCTCCATCGGCTCAGACCAGCACGCGCGCCTCGACCCTTTCGAGGAACTTCGGGAGCTGGAAACCAACGCCCGCAGGCTCGCCGGAAGGAGGAACGTTCTCGTCGCCGAAGGAGAAACTTCCCCGACACCGTACCTTCTTCGCACCGGATGGCAGCGGGATCGGCTTAAGCCTGGCGCTCCTGCGGACTTCGTGGAGATAGATCTCGCGCCTCCTGAAATCTCGGATATCGAGCCAGAACACCTGACCTCCGCGCTCGTTTTCGGGGCTGGGCGGGATGTCGTGGCCGCGTCGTGGGTGAACGGGCAATGTGTCTATCGGGGGGAAGCATGAGCGAGACCACGCTATTCATCCACGATCTTGCAGCCGCCGTCTCTCCATCGGGGATTGGGCCGCTGCGAGGCAAGTCGTTGGGCGAGTTGGAAATACACTCTCCAGCATCCGTTGCCATCTCAGGTGAGAGTATCCTCGCGGTTGGAAAACCGGAGGACGTGATGCGGGATCACCCGCCAGGTACTGACTGCGTATCGGTAGATGGCCGGGGCAAGGTGGCGTTGCCAGGGCTCGTGGATTGCCACACCCACGCCTGCTTTCTCGGGGATCGGGCGCCGGAGTTCGAGCTGCGCTCGGGGGGAGCCTCATACGAGGAACTGCACGCTGCTGGCGGGGGAATCCTCTCGACGGTCAATGCCACCCGCGAGGGAAGCGAAGAGGAACTCGCGGCGGTAGTTTGGCGGCACCTGGGTTGGATGCTGGATCACGGCACGACCACAGCCGAGGTGAAGTCCGGCTACGGTCTTAACCGCGAGTCTGAGATCAAGATGCTCAGGGCCGCGAAGCGGGCCGCTGAAGAGAGCCCGGTGGATATATCCAGCACGTTCCTCGGGCCGCACACGGTCCCGCCGGAGTTCGAGACCGCCGGGGAGTACGTTGACCACGTCATCGACGAAATATTGCCAGAAGCAGTCCGGTACGCGGGCGCGGCGGACATCTTTGTGGAGCGGGGTTCCTTCGAGGTTCCAGAGGCGCGGCGGTATCTGGAAGCGTGCCGGGAGCACGGCCTCGCGCTCAGGATGCACGGGGATCAGTTCACCGAGCGCGGCGCCATCCCGCTGGCTGTGGAGCTCGGGATAAGGAGTGTGGATCACCTCGAAGCGACCGGAGAGGATGGCGCGAAGTCCCTTGCCCGCAGCGATGTGGCAGCCGTTTTGCTCCCTGCGTGCGCCCTATTCCTGGACCTCCCGCTGCCACTTGCCAGGCTCCTAGTCCAGGAAGGAGCCATCGTCGCGCTCGCCACGGACTTCAACCCAGGAAGCTCTTTCTGCGAGTCGCTACCCCTCGTGATGAACCTCGCCTGCACCCGGCTCGGGCTGTCGCCCGCCGAAGCCCTCACCGCCTGCACAGCCAACGCCGCACATGTGCTTGGCCTGGATGGGAAGGTCGGCCGCCTCGCATCCGGCTACCAGGCTGACATGCTGTTGCTCGACGCCCCTGACTGGCGTTATCTGGCCTACCATCTCGGGGGAGATCGGTTCGCGGCGAGGATCAAACGCGGACGATTGCTCTCATTTTGAGATGACGTCAGGTTATTCTCGATCTAGCCAGGTTCGTATTGTCTCCCGACGCTGTCTGAGGGTTGAAGTCTGAGCTTCGCAGGCGATTCATCGCTTGCTGATAGTGCGTGTCCGGTGTGGATGTGAGATCCGGACAGGGAGTAGGCATGCAGCAGCAAGAGATCGTCGATGAGGTAAAGAACGCCCCCCTGGAAGTGAAGAAGGTGATCCTGCGCGAAGCGCTGGAGACCGCATCGGAGTACGGTACGGCTGGCGTGCTCCTCAGCGATGCCGTGGGCGGCGCATCCCCCGGGGCCACGAGAGATGCGGTTATCAAAGCCGTGAAATCAGCGGATGGCGACGAGGCGCGGGAGCTAATCACCGACGCCATAAACGCCGCGTCGAGCAGTACCGCGAAATCAGCCATCGAGAATGCGGGGCTCTCACCCGAGACCCTGGATCAGATCTGGATGTTCATAGTGAAGACTTTCGGGTACGTGCTAGGCGTGGCGACGGCTTCGCTTTTCACAGTAATCGTGCTGGACATCTTTTTTCCTGTCGATCCTGACCACGTCCAGATCATGCTCACTGTCTTCTCCACGGTCGCCGGTATCCTTGCCTGGTTCATAACGGGTCAGGCAGTCGGCACCGCGAAGGAGCGGAGCAGAGAAAACAACTAGCTTCGGGACGGCGCTACGCGCGTTCTTCGGGGCGGGGATCATGGCTCATGTCGGGTGCGCCGGTGAAGCCACCCTCTTCTCCCGCCGAAGGACGCTCGGGCTCCTCGACGCGGGATAGCGCGAGATCCAGAGCCTCCTTGTCCGTCGGGTAAGGCAACTCGAGCCGCGACGCGAGCGTGCGGTCCAGCTCCACTTCGGGGAGGCTCTGAACCTCCTGCTCCATCTGGACCATCTCCTCCTCCGAGATGTCAGCGATGCCGAGGTCCGTCACCATCAGGGCAACCAGCTTGCGGTGCTTCGTATTCAGATCCGCCATCATACACTCCGTTCCGTTTGCAAGACCCCGCCAGTCTATCCCAGGCGACAAAATACGTGGCTACAACTGCGGAGCCCCGATCTCCGCCCGCAACGTTGCCGCTTCCTCCTGAAACTCACCGAGTGTCTCGCGGGCCTCGCTCATGCGGGCGTGTTCGACGCGCACGAACCTGGTGTACGGCGCGATGGCCTCGCGCATCCGTTCTACGGATCGGTTCAGCTCCGACTCGAACTGCCGCCGCACTACCTCGCTGAGTCGTTCGCGCAGGGCGTCGGTCTTCTCCCTGAATTCCCGGCGCGCCTTGCGGCGGCGGTTGGGGAGGATGAACAGGCCATAGCCGGCGATGATCGCGGCTGCCACGATCCCCGTAGCGTCCAGGAAACGCGTCGAGGCGAGCGCGACTACCACAGCGCCGATACCGACGGCCCCGATGCCCGTCGCCGCCGTCTGGGCCACGGCGCCCTGAAGGGAGAGGGCTATCTTCTCGGCCTCGTGGTCGCGGTCGTAGTCGCGGACTACTTCCGAGGCCGTCTTGCCGACGGACTGGATGATACGGCTCCGGTTGTACTCGAAGTTGTCTCCGACCTCCCCGATCAGGTGTTCGTTATAACCAGCCTGCCGCCGACGGTCCACGTAGTCCACGATGGAGCGCCACTGCTTGAGGTTCCGGTCAACTATCCAGTCCACCA
>JACDAR010000262.1 GCA_013695335.1 Rubrobacter sp. | reverse complement strand
AGTTCCGCACCTCGAAAGGTTAGGGGCGAAATTAGGGATCAGGCGGGTTTGTCCACCCACTCGGGGGGAGGTGTGATCTCCGCCTCTGGATGTGGGCCTGGGCCGTCCATGCCGCTCTCGCTGACGGTCATAAGGACCTTGACCTTCACGTCCCTGTCGCACACGTCCTGGCAGGAGAGCCGAAACTGCCCCAGGAAATCCCGCTTCTCGAGCACCTCCAGTTCGGCGCGGGTCATCTGGTCCCGTTCCCCTTCAAGGTACTCGACGCGGCACGTCGTACAGCGGGCGTAGGAACCGCAACGGTGCAGGATGTCCACACCAGCGTCCTCCTCTATCGCCAGCACCAGCCGTTTGCCCTCTTCCACGTCGAACGCGCCGACGCCATCCACCTCGACCCTGGGCAAGACTTCCTCCTCTGACAGCCGCCTGTGAAACGAAAATCCAAGGCTATCACAGCGAGCGCAGCTGCGGCCCTTCGGGGTAATATTGTGGCAGTTCCTGTAGTTCGTCCGGTTCGGGGAGGTCTTGTGGTCGAGCGGGAGACGGTTGTGGGTCACGAAAAGTTGCACGCCCGTCCTGCGGCGCTTCTGGTGCAGCGGGCCAAGGGGTTCGCCTCCGAGGTGAAGCTGGAAAAGGACGGGAACACCGTCAACGCCAAGAGCCCGATGGGCGTTATGCGCCTCGGTGCTGGACGCGGGGACGCGGTTCGCATAATCGCGGAAGGGCCGGATGAAGAAGCGGCTGCCGACGCGCTCGCCGCCTTCGTGGCGGGTGATGGCTCGTAGTCACCGGAGGTTCGGACGTATAAACTAGCGTCTCTTCCGAGAAAGGGGTGAGGAGCTTGGATCACGGGCCACACTCGGTCAAGGTGGATAAGCCCTGGGGTCGCTTCGAACAGTACACCCACAACCTCCCAAGCACCGTCAAGATCATTACCGTCGCCCCAGGCGGCACGCTCTCGCGCCAGTACCACCACCAGCGCGACGAACTCTGGGTTGTTCTCGACCCAGGCGCGAAGGTGGAGCTTGGAGAGAGCGTTCTGTATCCAGACAGGGAAGAGAAACTCTACATCCCCCGCGAGACGATACACCGGCTCTCAGCGGAAGGCGATGAGCCCGTCAGAATACTGGAAGTCTCCTTCGGCGAGTTCGACGAGGAAGACATCGTCCGCCTGGAGGATGTCTACGGCCGCACGGGACCGTGATCCTTCCGTCCAGCCTGGCGATGGCGAGTGGGATTTAGGGGAGAAGAACCGCCCCGCCGATTCGGCCGCGACGACCCGGACGCGCCCGACCCCGCCGAATTCGGCCATGCAGGCGAACGGAGAAGGAGACCGAGAGCCCCACTACTCCTCGCACTCGTCGTGGTTTTGCTTGTGGTCGCGCTCGTGTTCGGCGTGATCCTCCTGCTCCGAACCTTTGGCGATAGCGTCTCGGGCACCAGCATCGCCACGGAAACATTAAAGTCAGGCCCGGAACCCCACGTTCGCCTGGTCAACGGCCCTGGGCAGGTCAGCATCGAGGGCGTGGAGGACCTGGATACAGTGGATTACGAGGCGATCCGGTACGCCCGTGGGCCTGACCCCGCGGCCGCCAAGCGGAACGCCTCCGAGGTTCCCGTTGACATATCGCGTGAGGATTCGGCGCTGGTTCTCAAGACGGACGGCGGCAGGGAAACCGGCGCGGACTACGCGCTGCGCGTGCCGACTGGCAGCGTCGTCGAGGTCGAGTCCGAGGCTGGCGACGTTCAGGTAAGGGGCATCTCAGGCAACGTGAAGGTGAAGGCGGATGCAGGTGACGTGGAGATCAAAGACGTCGGCGGCTCCGTGACCGTGGACGCGCCCCAGGGTGACGTGGACCTCGCAGGGATGAACACCGAGACAGGGCAGGCTGAACTCACGGTGGGCTCTGGGGACGTGGGGCTGCGAGACGTTGTCCTCGGCACGCTCGAAGCCGCCATCGAGGCTGGCGACGTGACCCTCTCCGGGCGGTTCTCCGGCAGCGGCAGGGTCACCGTCGAGACAGGCAGCATCGCCGCCAGGATACCTTTCGAGGACGCCAAAAATCTGGTTCTGGATGCCCGCGTGGGCGAGGTGGTGCGGGAGGGCACGCCAGAAGACGCGCCGGAAGGCTCCGGCGGGAAGGATAATAGTTGAGACGCGGCGGTGGATACGGGGGTCACGAGTCATCCGAGGGTTTCTGGGGTGCATTGGGCGGCGTATGGTTCTCGCCGCGCAGGTTCTTCGAGAGGCTCGACCCCGAGGGAGGTTTCTTCAGGCCCGTCCTCTTCGCCTCCATAATCCTGTATCTAAACCTGATCCTGGACTCAGTCCTCCAGGCCATCTGGCTGCAGGAATTCAACTACGCCCTGATCTACACGGTGATCCTGGGTCTCCCCGTCGCCCTGATACTAGCCCCGATCCTGGTTGCCGGCCTTTCGGCCCTCGTCCTCGTCGTTCTCGACGGCTCCCCATCACGCGCGAAGTTCGGCCCCGTCTTTCGCAACCTCTGCTACGCGAGCGGTGCGGGGGTGGTGATCTGGGTTCCCTTAGGCCCCATCCTCGCCACAGTCTGCGGCGCATACGCCGCCACCATCGCCGTGAAAGAAGCCCTGAACGAGAGCTGGAACCGTGCCGCCGCCGCTGCCCTCATACCGCTAGGGGCCGTCATAGTCATTCTGTTGCTCTTCACGGGCTTCGACGAGGCCGCTACTTTCTTCTTCAACCCGCCGGACAGGTAGGCTCCCGGTCAGCCGTCTGTCCGACTACGGATTATTGGCTTGCTTCTCTTTCTCTGGGCGAGCCCTGCCCCATCAAAACCGGCCAACAGCATAAGCACGATGATGCCTGCCACGCCGTAAGCTCCGCCCTGTACCACGAGGATCGGGACTATTCCCAGCGCATCCCCGAGCGCACCGCCAAGCAGGGTTCCGGTCAGGATCAGGAGCCCCTGGGTCGTGCCTAAAGCGCCGAAGATCCTTCCCCTGTAGCGATTTTCCGTGGAACTCTGCAGCAGCGTTTGCAGGCTCGCCGCCACGCCGGTCGCTGGCACACCCACCAGTATGAACAGGATCAACCCCACGGCGATACCCTCGATAAACGTCGGATAGACGAAGATCGCCAGATCTATCAGTCCAAACAGTATGGCGCTGAGGCCGAGCAGCCTGGAAGGCGAGAGCCGCGCCGCCACAGACCCGACTATCACACCGCCGATCAAACCCCCCACGGCCTGGGATGACATGAGCCATCCCAGCTCCAGCGCGCCGCCATCGAGCGCCACCTTCACGAAGGGCGGGAAAAGGGCGGCCATCACGCCCTCGCCGAGCCCGGTGACAGCCCCAACCAGAAAGAGGATCAGGATCACCCGTCCCTTCGTCACCAGGCGAATACCATCCAGCCACTCGCGCCAGATGGCGGCGAAGGATGCGGCCATCCTGCCCGTGGTTTCCCCGGGTTCCTCCGATGCGCGTACCGGCGAGCCAGAGGCGGAGATGCGCCAGATCAGTACCGCGGCCACGAGATACGATGCGGCGTCGGCGATTACCACCCCAACGAGCCCGAACCATCCAACCACGAAGCCGGCGAGGGCCGGGCCAGCGAGACGGGCAGTATTGTTGTTCATGGCGTTCAGCGAGTTTGCGGCAACGAGATGGTCTGCCCCAACCAGATGCGGCAGCAATGAGTTCTCGGCTGGCTCGTTGAAGATACCCACGCAGGACTGGGCGAAAGCCACCACGTAGATTACCCACAGCCAGCCCGTCTGGGGGACGACGAGCAGCGGCAGGATGGAGACGGCCATGAACAGGTTGGCGGCGACCATAGTGCGCCTGCGGTCCCAGCGGTCCACGAACACCCCGGCGACCGAGCCCAGTATCACGTTCGGGAGCAAGCCCGCGGCGACCATGGCGCCCGTTGCCAGGGCCGAGCCCGTCAGCCCGTAGACGTAGATCGGCAGGGCGACCAGGAGCATCCAGTCGCCCGTGATGGAGACGAGCCCGCCGAACCACAGCAGGGCGAAATCGCGGTGGCGCAGCGTGGCGATCATCAGCGGCCGCCGTCAGTCAACGCCCCGAAGCTGTCAGCCGGTTGGCTATCCCGACAGAGACTCCAGCGCGAGCGCGGTGTGGAGCGCAGCGCCGCGGGGCAGTATCTCCTCGTCGAAGGCGAACTGGGGTGTGTGGAGGCCGGATACGTCCTCACCGATGCCGAGCCAGATGAAGGCGCCAGGCACCTTTTCGAGGAAATACGAGAAGTCCTCGCCTCCCATGGAGGGGTTCGGGAGTTCCAGGGCGTGCTCCTCCCCGAAGAGGCCCCCGATCACGCCGAGGGCCTGGCTAGCCGCCTCTTCGTCGTTGTTGGTGACGGGATAGGAGAACTGGTAATCGAGATCTATATCACCGCGCATCCCCTGTGCGACGCCACGGGCGAGCTCTTCGATGCGCTCAGGCAGCTTCTTGCGGAGGTCGGGGTTCAGGGTGCGGACGGTGCCGCCGAGGTATGCGGTCTCCGGGATGATGTTGAAAGCCTGGCCGGAGGAGATCTGGCCTATCGTCACCACGGCTGGCTCGACAGGGTTGACCTCCCTGGATACCAGGGTTTGCATGGCAGTCACTATCTGGGCGGTTATGGCGATGGTGTCTGCCGTGAGGTGCGGCATGGCGCCGTGTCCGCCGGAGCCGCGAACCTGCATCTCGAAGGCGTCGGCGGCGGCCATGATCGGGCCTCCTTTTGTGGCGGCCGTCCCGAAAGGCAGCCCGGGCCACAGGTGCAGCGCGAATATGGAGTCCATCCCCTCAGCCACGCCCTCCTCGACCATTACCCTTCCCCCGCCCTCCCGCTCCTCGGCCGGCTGGAACACGAACTTCACTGTCCCGTTCAACCTGTCGCGCATCCCGGAGAGAGCATGCGCCGCCCCGACGAGCATGCTGGTGTGACCGTCGTGACCGCAGGCGTGCATCTTCCCTTCGGTCTCCGAGGCGAACGGCAGTCCTGTATCCTCCGTGATGGGGAGTGCGTCCATGTCCGCCCGCAGGGCGACCGTGGGTCCTTCGCCCTCTCCTTCGAGGGTGACGACTATCCCGTTCTCGGCGACGCCGGTCTGTATCTCCAGGGGGAGGCCATCGAGGGCGGCGAGAACCTTCTGCGCCGTTTTCTCTGTGCCGAAGCCCAGCTC
>JACDAR010000190.1 GCA_013695335.1 Rubrobacter sp. | reverse complement strand
GGCCCGCCTATCCGCCTACGTGAGCAGGAAGTACAAGATCCCGGTGGACACCGATCACATAGTCAGGCACCGCCAGGTCTCATCCACCAATTGCCCCGGCGACCATTTCAAGATGAGGCGTTACCTGCGGCTGATCCGGAGGTACAGGTAAGATCTGGCGGTCAGTTCTTGGCGAAGCAGCCTCGCTAGATCTCCTGGCTCACAGCCTCCGGTGGCTCGGCATCCCCGAGCACGGCGCGCACGACAAGCAACCCGACGACCCCGATCAGGGTGGCGAACCACAGCGTCGCCAGACGGATCACGAACGTCAGCGCCCCCGCGGTTCCACGGGAGAGCCCGGCCAGCGTCACGAACTGCACAGCCAGGCCCGCCTCGACAGCCCCTATTCCACCAGGCAACATGCTCACCACGCCGAGCAGCGAGCTGACGGCGAACACGAACACCACGAGCAGAAACGGCTGGTCCAGCCCAAGCCCCACGATACACAGATACACCCCGAGACACTCCAAACCCCACGAGAAAAAAGAAATAATAGTTCCCACCACGAGCGGCCCTGTCCCAAGAAGCCTGTTGGATGCACCATGAAAGTCTTTCAGATGCGGCGCGAAACGGTCGAGGATCGGCAGTTTGAGAAGGACGCGCTCGGCCAGCAACGAGAGGCGTTCGGAGCGCAGCACGGCTATGCCGAAGACAGCTACTGCCAGGAAACCAAACATCGTCCACGGGGGGATGTTCAGCGCGAAGGCCCCGAGGAAGCCCCAGGCGACCATGCCAGTGCCGTCGGTGGCGCGCTCGGCCACAACAGCGGGGGCGGTGCGAGCTATGGGCGCGCCAGAGGACTGGCGGACGAAGACGCACTTCAGCACTTCGCCGAGCTTTCCCGGTGATATCGCCATGGATAGCCCCGAGGCGAAGATCGCCGCGTTAGTTCCCAGCGGAATAGAGACCTTGAGAACCTTCAGGTAGTACAGCCACCGGAAAAATCGCCCAACGTAGGAGAGGAGAACGAGGCCGAGGATGGCCGGGATCAGGGCGTAGTTGAAGCTGGCAAGGGCATCCCGCAACTTCCCGAAATCCGAGAGTACGGCGAGGATCACGTACACAGCGATGCCGAGCGCCAGGGCGATAGCGAGGTTATGTCTCAGACGCTCCACCGCGAACTAGAAGATGTAGATTGCAGAGCCGACGGCCGCGAGCCAGAGGAGGAGAGAGACCTGGAGCGGCCGGTCTTGGAGGAGCAGGGTGTCCGGGTTGCCGCCGCCATCGCGATGGACCAGCAACATGTAGCGGAACACCCCGTACACCACGAACGGGATGCTCCCCATCATGAACATCTCGGCGTCCCGCTCGTAGACGGTGAAGGTGTACAGGGCGTAGGCGATGATGGTCGCTGAGATCATAATGTTCATCATCTCGTCCAGCATCGGCACAGAGTAATCACTCAGGTTCTTGCGATGGGTGGAGGCTCCTTCTCCCAGGGTGGCCAGTTCGTGGCGCCGCTTGGAGAAGCCTAGGAAGAGCGTCAGGAGGCCGGTGCAGACTATGAGCCAGGGAGAGATCGGGCTTCCTACCGCCACCACGCCTGCGAGGGCACGGATCACGAACCCAGCCGAAATGCCCATCACGTCCAGGATCGCCATGTGTTTGAGGACTGGCGAGTACAGTCCTTGCAAACCGAGATAAACCAGCCCGACCAGCCCAACCCCGAGGTTGACAGAGAAGCATATCGTCATCCCAGCCGCAGCGAGCAGCACGGCGTAGCCTACCGCGGCGCGGGCTGAGATCTCACCGCTAGCCACCGGCCTTAGCCGCTTCAGCGGATGCTTGCGATCCTCGTCCACGTCGAGCACGTCGTTGACTGCGTACACTGCCCCGGAGAGCAGGCAGAAAGCCACGAAAGCGAGCGACGCCGCCACCACCGACGCAGGGTCGAAGGCGTTTCCCGAGAACACCAATCCGGCCAGCACGAACCCGTTCTTGGTCCACTGCTTCGGACGGGCCAGCCGGAGGTAGGTGCTCGCAAAATTGGTCGAGCTACCAGCTTCCATGAGAGCGGTTTCTATCATAAACGACACCCGAAGTCTCTACCGAAGTCTCTAGCCAGCGAACAAACGCGGCGCCATGGGAAATACAATGCCTTTCATGAACCGCCCAGCCCGCGCGAGCCAACTGGTCTCGGGGACCACGCCAGAGGAGGTTTTCGCCGCGCTCCTCGACGTGCCCCGCTTCCCCGAATGGTCCTTCGGCCTGAAACAGTCACGCCTGCTCGACGGGGACAGCCTGGCATTTGGGGTCACGATGTCTTTCACCCTCAGCGCCGCAGGTTTAACCCACGAGGTCCACAGCACCATAGTCGAGCTTCAGGCGCCGCGCCGGATCGAGTGGCGCTACGTGAAGGGCGCCGTGGGAGGTGGTGGTTGGATCCTGGAGCAGGCAGGCCAGGGGGCTGTGCGCATGACTTTCTGGACAGACTACGAGGTCAAGCCAACGTGGCTCAACCGTATCTCCCACAGGCCGTTCTTTCGAGGCGTTGCGGAGGATCTCCTGCGTCGTTCCATGAGACGCCTCGGCGAACGCCTCTCGGGGGATTACCGTTCGTCTTCCTCGTAGCCGTTGCGGCCAGGCTCTTCATCGTCCGCCTCTTCGAAGTCGCCACTATCCGGGTCGCGCTCGTGGACTGCAACCTCGGGGGTCGGATTCACGTAGCGGGCGATGATGATGGAGAGCTCGTACATCAGGAGCATGGGCGCTGCCATCAGGAGCATGGTGAACACGTCTGGCGTGGGCGTGAGGACCGCAGCGAGCACGGTGTT
>JACDAR010000189.1 GCA_013695335.1 Rubrobacter sp. | reverse complement strand
ATGGACACCACGGGCTTCGATGCCCCTGAGGCGCGGGATCTACTCGGTTCGTTCCTGTTCTCCGGCGAGGACGTGTTCAAGAAGGTTGGCTCGCTCTCCGGCGGGGAGAAAAACCGGCTAAGCCTGGCTGAGATAGTGGTCAGCGGGGCCAACTTGCTCCTCCTAGACGAGCCGACCAACAATCTGGACATCCCGGCCCGAGAAGCACTGGAGGACGCACTGCTCAGCTACCGGGGCACCATCTTCTTCATCTCCCACGACCGCTACTTACTGCGCAAGCTGGCAACCCGCGTCGTGGAACTGGAGAACAGAAAGCTAACCAACTACCTCGGCGGCTACGACTACTACCGCTCCCACCGCAGGCTGGACGTAAAGGAGAACGGCGGACGCCGTCCCCGAAGACGCGTCCGGCCAGGACAGAGCAAGGAGCAGAGCGTCATCGCCACCCGCCTCGTCGCGGTCGAAGGCGAGATCGACGCCACAGAGCGCCGCGTCTCCCGCCTGGAGAAAGAACTGGCTACCTCCGAACTCTACTCAGACGGCCAGCGTTCCCGCGAAGTAGTCACCGAACACAGGCAACTCAAGAACGTCCTCGAAGGACTGTATACTGACTGGACCCAGCTACTCGAAGAAGCCGAGGAAGCCGGGCTGTGAGACGCCTCCTGCCGCGAGTTGGATCATCCGGTAATTTTCATACCTGAAAGAACCTCCGCCTCATCTCACGGCTCTGATCCGCCGTGCTTCGGGAGGATGAGGGTGAACGTCGAGCCCTCACCGACGACGCTGTTTGCCTCCAGGCGTCCGCCGTGGGACTCGGAGATCTGACGCGCTATCGAGAGTCCGAGGCCCGTGCCCTCCGCCGCACGCGAGGAGTCCGCGCGGTAGAACCGCTCGAAGACGAGCGGGAGCTCTTCTTCCGTTATCCCGAGCCCGGTGTCCGAGACCTTCAGCAGGACTTCGTCGTCCCTCTCCACGACCCGCACCTCGATGCGTCCGCCGTCCGGGGTGTACTTGACGGCGTTGTCGAGGAGAATCCCGACGGCTTCGCGGATTCGATCCGGATCGAACACCGCCATCACCCCGCCTGGCGGTCGTGTGTGCTCGATACGGACCCTTTCTCCGGCAGTGGCTTTCGCTGTAGCGACGGCCTCCGCAACAACTTCCGCGAGGTCGTGGAGGCCGATGTCGAGGGGCGCCCCGTCGTCGCCGCGGGTCAGGACGAGGAGGGACTCGACAAGTTGCTCCAATCTCTCTGACTCGGCTTCGATGGCGTCTATCCCGCGCCGGGCGGTTCCCGGGTCTTCGAGCCCCCACTTCTTCAGCATCCTGGAGTGGCCCCGAATCGCGGTGACGGGGGTCCTCAGTTCGTGGCTGGCGTCGGCCGCGAAGCGCCGCTGGTAGGCCAGGACTTCCTCCCTGCGGGTGAAGGCCGCTTCCAGGCGGGCCAGGAGGCCGTTCATCGTCGTCGCCAGGCGGCCGATCTCGTCGCGCCGGTTGACGACGGGAAGCCTCCTCGACAGGTCGCCCTCGGTCATCTCGCGGGCCGCGCTGACGACCGCATCCACGGGGCGCAGGGCGGTCCTCGCGAGGAGGTACGCCCCGGCGATGGCGACGAGGAGCGCGACGCCCAGCGCGGAGACCAGGATCGCCGCGAAGCCCTCCGTCACCTCCTCCGCCGCCGCGTAGGAACGGCCCGCTTCGAGGACGAGGGGCTGACCGTCCGTGGCGACCGGCAGCGCGTAGACGTAGTCCGGCGCCTCGCTGGAGAGTTCCGCCGTCCCGGAGGCCGGCTGGCCGCTGGCCGCCGCTTCGCGCCAGACCGAGTCCCGGTCCTCGCCCCCCGAAGAGAGGTTGACCGTCTGCGTAAGGATGTCGCCGTTCGTATCCCGGACGAGGATGAAGACCCCATCGAGGGTGAGCTGCTCCACCTCCTCGGTGTCGAGCGTCACGCGGGTGTTCGGGCCGGAGCCGCTTATCTCCAGGGTTTCGGCTGCTGTCCGGGCGCGCGTCTCTACCGTGCTCTCAACCGAGCGGAGCTGCTGCTGGCGGAAGACGAAGAAAAGGGCAAGCCCCAAGACGGCCAGGATCGAGCCGATGGCGAGAGCGTTGAAGAGCGTCAGGCGCCACCGGATCGGCACTACTTCTCCTTAAGCGCGTACCCGGAGCCGCGGACGGTGTGGATCAGGGGCCTCTCCTCCGGCCCGTCGAGCTTCCTCCTCAGGTAGCCGACGTACACGTCCACCACGTTCGTCGGTATCCCGAACTCCTGCTCCCACACGCGGCTAAGGAGCAAATCGCGCGAGAGGATACGACGCGGGTTCTTCGCCATGTACTCCAGCAGGTCGTACTCGCGGGCGGTCAGATCTATCTCCCGCTCGCCCCGCCTCACCTCGTGGGTCGCCGTGTTCACCTCAAGGTCGCCGACGCGGAGAACTTCCTCGCCTTCCACACGCCTTATGAGCGCGCGGATGCGGGCGAGAAGCTCCTCTATCTGGAAGGGTTTCGTCAGGTAGTCGTCGGCGCCGCGATCAAGGCTATGCACCTTGTCCAGGGTGCTATTCCTCGCGGTCAACATGATGACCGGCACGCGGCTGCCGCCCTCCCGGATCTTCTTCAGCACCCCGACCCCATCGAGCTTCGGGAGCATGATATCGAGGACCACCACTTCGGGACGGAAACGACCTACTTCCTCGACGCCTTCGAATCCGTCGTAAGCGCAGCGCACCGTGTACCCCAGGTGCTCGAGCTCCAACTCGACAAAGCTCGCTATGTGCTTCTGGTCCTCGATGACGAGAACCCTGGTCCCCGGTCTCATGGCTCCTCTCTTTGTGAACCGTTCATCGCGTATTCTACCGGCGGCGTCGCGGCTGCGATGTTTCCAGGCTCGTGTAGACCGTTTGCTTTGCGCTGCTTGAGCAACCTTCCGAGCCGCGGGGCGACCTGTAGTCTGAACTTCGCGCCGAGCCAGCCGCTGAAAACGCCGAAGAGGGCTCCGGCCGCCACGTCCGACGGCCAGTGGACCCCGACGTAGACGCGCGAGTACGAGATCGCCGCAGCCAGGGCGAGCATGGGCCAGCCCCAGAGCGGTATCTTCCCGAGCAGCCTCCTGGCGGCGAGTACAGTGCCCGATACGACCGCGAACGACGAGGTAGTATGCCCGGACGGGAACGCAAACGAGTTCGGCTCCGGGATCAGGAGCCTCACGTCAGGGAAAACGACGAACGGCCTCGGACGCACGACTATCTCCTTCAAGACCTCGGCTCCGGCGAAGCCTATGGCGAACGCCGCGAGCCCGGCAAGGGCCACCTTGCGTCCGGTCGTCTTGCCGAACGCGGCGAGAGCGCCCAAGATGGCGAACCAGACCGCTCCAAAGTTACCTACCTCGCTCAACAGCGGCATCACGCGGTCGAGCAGGGGCGTGGTCCACGCGCCGTTCACGAGGTGAAAGAGGGCCTGATCCGCGCCGGCGGTGTGGTTTATGAGGGCGATCAAAGCTCTCTCCTATCTCTCTTGCGTTTACGCTTCCGAGCGTAAATCTCGTCCATAAGAGGCGGATGAGAGTCCTCGAGGATCTGGATCGCAAGACGAAGCTTTGTCTGCTCGCCTGCCCTATGCGTGGAAATTGTCGAGGTCGAGCCGGTCCAGCACGCTCCCGTCCGGCATGAGCGCCTCAAGGTGGAGGCTTCCACCATCCAGGCGCACCCTGACGGCGTTGTGTTCCGAGACCGAGAATGCGGTCCAGCCGCTCTCCGGTCCGGAAGAGTTCTAGCCTCCGCCGCTGGTGACCACGTAGGTCACACCCTCTATTGACATGGCCCGCTCGTAGCCGTGGCCGCTGAAGACGTTCACCCCATTGCTGGCGAAGGTGGGTTCGAGGTCTTTGCGTATCCCCACGTAGAACATGCGCGCAGGAGGGGCGACGGTAGTGTACCGTCGCCCTGCGGCTGCTGCCCCGGAACGGGCTAGTCGCCGTCTTCGGCGGGCGCGCCCGGCAGGTCGGGCTTGCCGTCCTCGACCTGGTTGCCGCCGCCTTGCTGGATGTTATCCGTGTCGGGGCCTTTAGCTTCCTGCTCCTCGGCCTGTCCCGGCTTATCCGGGGAGGTTTGATCTCCTTGCTGGATGTTGTCCGGGTCGGCCGCCGAGTTCTCGGCTTGCTGGGCCTGTCCCGAGGGACTCGCCTGCGCGGCGTTCTGCTGCTGCGCGAAGCCGAAAGCGCCGAAAGCCAGGACGGCAGGAACCGCCGCCACTGCCAGAAGCTTCTTCTTATCCATATCTCTCACCTCCTCTCTATCCGTCTTCGGTTCGTACTTCGTCCGGGTCTCGCTTCGACCATTACATCGGAACCTCCTCTCTATGTGCTGTGCGGCCAGTATCGGGCGGGAGATTAAGATGGAGCTAAGAGCTTGATGAGGGAAGTGAGCAGCGGCCACATGAGAAAGGCCCCGGAGTGAATACCGGGGCCGCTTATTCTTGTGTACTCTGTCTCCGGCGTCTCAGAACCGCTCCGCCCGTACGAACTCTTGAAGCTCTCGCCAACCGAGTAGCTTCGTACCTGTTCGGAAACGCATCTCCAGACCGCGTCTTCTCAGGCGCACATCGCCCCGCCGGTGATGGGTCCACTCGTTACTCAAAGCCCCGTGCGCCAGCACCCGCTTGCGCGCCTGCTTCCAGGAGAGCTTCCTCAGGTTCTCCTGAAGGTTGCGATACTGGTAGATCCAGCACGCCTCTATCACCGCGTAGTACAGTGCCCTCGGGTCGTCCTCATCCCAGTATCTCGGCTCTTCCCGCTTCTTTGTCACGGCCCGCTCCGGCCTCACCAGCGTCCAGCTCATGCCTTGCTCCTCTCGTTTCGAGGCTCTTATCATCTGAGTAGATTCTGCTCTGCGTACTTAAGAGCCGTATGAGAGTTCCCGCGCCTCGCACACGAAAAAGCCCTGTCCTCTCACAGCGGGGCCTTACGTATGGCGGTCCCTCCGCGCTCAGTCGAGCCTCCTTTGCCTCAGGGCGACGGGACCGAAAAGCGCCGCTCCCGCCACGATGGGGACGCCGATGGCGACCGGCAATACGCCCCCAGGGTTCAGGTTCTTCTGGGCCTTCACCGAGAGCGGGATCTCCTGGCCGACGGAGGCCCTCGACGAGCCGCCCGCGATGGCGTTGGCGTAGACGACGTAGTCGCCGCCCTTCACCAGCCTGAGGCTCCAGCCCACGTCCTTCGATTGACCGGGGGCAAGCGCCGGTATCGTCACGGCCCGGTGCGCGCTCCAGTCTTCGAGGTCCACCGGGGCCTGCTGGCCCCGCGTTACGTCAACCAGGCTCACGTATGCAACCACGTCCTTGACCGGCGCGTTCGAGGTGTTCGTCACCCTCGCCGGGAGCTTGACGTACTGGCCCGCCGTGCCGGAGAGGGTAGCTTTCGAGGTATCCAGCTTGAGTGGCGTACCGGAGTTGCCTGGGGTGGCGATCAGGGCATGCGAACTACCCTGAACGCTCGACTGGGCGAAGGCTGGGCCAGCGACCGAGAAAATGGCGAAGGCGAGAGCCGCGATCAGGACGGTAATTCGCTTCGGGATGTTCATGCTATTCACCTCCTTCGAAGGAGATCCTCTTCGCCGCGAAGGCGAGGAAGACCACAGCCAGCGCGGCGAAACCGGCCAGCGCCGCCATGTGCGGAAGCTGCATCAGGAGCGTTTCTTTGTCCACGATCACGAGGTCGAGGGAGAGTCTGGCTTGGGCGAAGGGGCTCAGGGCGTTGTAGATCGTCCCGAACCAGCTCTTCTGAAGCACCGTCCCGAGCAGGGTCGGGGCGGCCATGCCGAGGAAGATGGCCAGAGCACCAAGCGTCACCCCACGCCCCGAACGCGCCAGCGAGCTCATCCCCACCACGAGGGCGGCGAACCCTCCGACGCAGAGCGTCCCAAGCACGAACGTGTAGACGAGAGCCGGAAAGGCTACCGTGCTGCCCGCGCCGACCACGAGTATGTACGGGGCCGAGACGGCGAAGATGAGAAGCCATCCCGCGATAACGGCACCCACCTTCCCCGCGAGCAGGGAGCCGAGACGGATAGGGCTGAGGAGGATGCTTTCGAGGGTGGAGCGTTCCCTCTCCCCGGCCACCGAGTCCCCGGCGAGGATGCCGGTGACGACCATCCCGAGCCCGACGGAGAGGCTTGTTACGATGTAGAGCATCTCGCTCTGATCCAGCAGCGACAGCTCCTTGTCCGTGAGGAGCAGGTAGCTCATCAGGCTCAACACAAGCGCCGAGACGACGGCCCACATCGAACCCCTCACCCCGAAGAGGCTCTCTCTGACCTCCTTCTTCGCCACGAGGAGAGCGTCCTTCAGGAACGCGCCTCTCCCTGTCACGTCCCTTGTCGCTTCGGACGCGGGTCTTTGGTGTGTGATCGCGGCGCTCATCGTGACACCTCCAGTTCTTGCGTATCGTGGTCGCCCGTGAGCCCGAGGAAGATTTCCTCCAGCGATGGCGCGAAGCGCTGCATGCTGTACACCTCGATCCTCTCCGTGACGAGCTGCCGCAGGAGCGTCGCCGCAGCCTCGTCCGTCCTGGGCTCGACGATGAGGGCGTCGCCTTCCCTGTGGGAACCTTCGAGGCCGGTTACGCACCGGGCGAAGTCGAGGGCCTTCTCCGGCTCGGATACCTCCAGCCTGAGCCTCCGTCCGCCGCCGAGCCGCGCCCCGAGTTCCTCCCGGTCACCCTCCGCGACCAGCCTGCCTTCGCGCACGATGGCGAAGCGGGTGCAGAGGTCCTCTATCTCGGAGAGGAGATGGCTGGAGAGGAACACCGTCACGCCCTCCTCGCGGGCGAGGTGCCGGATCAGGGCGTTCATCTCCCTCTGTCCCTTCGGGTCTAGGCCGAGCGAAGGCTCGTCGAGGAAGAGGACTTTCGGATAGTGGACCATCGCCCGCGCGATGCCGAGCCGCTGCCTCATTCCCCGCGAGTATCCGCCGACGAGGCTGCCTCCCCTCTCCCCGAGGCCGACCTCGCCGAGCAGTTCCCTGGCCCGACTTCCGGCGTCCCGTACGCCGTAGAGGTCGGCGAAGTACGCGAGGTACTCCTCGCCTGTCATCCAGCCGTAATAGCCCTGGCTCTCCGGCAGCACCCCGACGGCGCGTTTGACGGCCCTGGGATGCGCCGACACGTCCATCCCCGCGACGCGCGCCTCACCGGAGTCCGGCTCGAGCAGGCCGGTCAGGATGCGGATGG
>JACDAR010000213.1 GCA_013695335.1 Rubrobacter sp. | reverse complement strand
TCTCCGTCTACCCCGAAGACGGAGAGCCTTTCTCAGCCGGAACCCTGCTGAACATCTCTCAGGTCTCTGGCGACGCCGCCATCACCGGCCTCGGACGCCAGAAGAGCATCTACTTCCACTTCTACGAAGCGGAGGACGGCGACCTCGCATACGCCTTCTCGAAGGAGATCACCAACGGCCAGGACCAGAGATCCGAGGCAAAGAAAGTCCTCAAGATGGCCCGCGACGCTTACGGAGATACGCCCGAGGAACGCCGCGGCTTCCGTAACGCCGTCTCTTTAGCCGAACGCAACTTCGAGTTGCCTATATCTCTACCTGAATAGCAGGGAGAGGGTTGGCCAGATTAGCCTTCTCCCGTCTCGCTGCGTATAATTCGGTGGATGCTATCGGGGAGCATTTCCAAAGATTTCGCGCAGAAGATCGGTGTTGCGTTGGCAAACGCTCGCCGCAAAGGCATACATATTACGGCGGGCGCGGGCTCCTGCGACCTGGAAGCCCAGCAATTCGCCAACCTCCCATCGGAAGAGGAGCAGCCCCCTGCGGGGCGGCCACATCATTTGGAGACACCACCCGGACCACGGGACCCAGGCGCTCACGACGGCACGTCACGGCTGTGTTACTTCCTGGATGGCGTGCAGAGCGCGCGGGAGATCGGGCGGATAGAGATGTCCCCGGTCGTGGTGGCGACCGTCGCCGCCGCGATAATCAACCGGTGCGAGAGACGGTTCTCGCGCATGCCGATGGAGAGTCCGCCGGTTGTGGTGCAGGCGGTGATCCTACCCCGTAGCGCAGGAGAACCGGGCGTCGAGGCATTCTGGGAACTCTTGATCGAGGCCGGGTTCTCGGAGCTTGGCCCGGACGAAGTCCCCTCATCGGAACACCTGATCCTCGACTCGGCTGAGTACATGGCCGATGCCGACCCTTCGGATTACGTCGGGATGAGAGAGCGTTCCCGCGTGCGAGTTCGGGCATTGCGGGAGCGGTTGGAAGGTGGGATGCTGCGACAGTGGGAGGGTGATGATCGGACGCTGGAGGACACGGACGCCTGGATCGCGGTTGACGGACAGCTCAAGGAGATCCGGGAGTCCAACCGCCGCGCCATCGGCCTCATAAAGAGCGTCGCCCGCCCCGAGTTCGTGGGCAAAGACGTCGGGATGCTCCTCGACCTGGAACCTGGGATGCGGACGACGAGCTTCGTCCCGGACTGGCAGTTGCGACGCAACCCGAGCGATCACCGGACCTCATGGTATCTGCGGATGTGGCCGCCGCAACAGGGCGCGGACGCATTGGGCTCGTTGATGAGGATCGAGGCTCAGCGGGACACGGAGCCGGATCAGATAGACGAGATCTCGCGTTGGGTCCTGGCGGAGCGCGCGCCGCTTGCGAAGCCGGACCCGAGATGGCCCGCCATGATCTACCCTATTCATTACGTGGAGAAGATCCTCAAGCCCCTCGTACAGGGCTCCGAACGTACATACGCGAGGCTGGAACGCCAACTCGCCGAAGACCCACCGGCGAACGGGAGGAATTAGATGCTGCACCCGAACTATTTGGACATGGACCTCGGCCCCATCGGTCGCGTAGTAACCAGCGAGGAGAACCCGGCCACCGCCCACGAGTTCTATTTCTGGACCGCCGAGACGGAGGCCGCCCAGAACCTGGATATCGGGCACATCGTGGCCGCCGAGGCCGAAGACGCCACAGCCATCGCCGTCCTCGACGACCCACAACGCTACTCCGACCTCCAGTCCTTCCTCGACGATTTCTACGCCTACGACGGCGATCCGGCGCTTGAGGCATTGAGCGAGCGGGTCGAGATACTCGTCTTCAAAGCCCGCGTCCTCGCCACCAAGCATCGCCACGAGAAGAAGAAGTCCAAGCGTCCCGTGAGGACGGGTCCGGTCTTCTTCGCCACGAGCGCCGCCATCGAGTACGCTCTCGGCGCTGAGGAGTTCTCGGGACATCACATCCCGATGCTCCTGCACGAGAACGGCAACGAGAAGGATGGGACTCCGCAGCGCACGCCCCTGTACGTGGACGGCGACTATCTCCTCGGTCCCGAGGCCGGGCATCTGAACATCACCGGCATGAGCGGTCTCTCGACCAAGACCAGCCACGCCCTTTTCACCATCGCGAGCACCTTCCAGACCATGAAAGACAAGAAAGTCGCTGCGCTTATGTTCAACGTCAAGGGCGCTGACCTCCTGTTCCTGGACAAGCCGGTCGAGGTGGACCCGGCGAATGACCCCGAACTGGCCGAGCGCTACGAAAAGGCCGGACAGAAGGGCCTGCCACGGGAGGACCGCGAGATGTACGCCTCGCTCGGCCTCGACATACAGCCTTTCGAGAACCTCCGCATCTTCGCCCCGATGCGGTACGGGATGGAGGCTGGGGAACGGGTCATCCACGCCGAGGGCGTACCGACGCGCAAGTTGAACACTTTGCGGAATGCGCGGGGCGAGGACTCGAACGTGTTCCCGATCATCTGGGAGCTAGGCGACGTGCTGCCGTATGCTGGCTACGTCTTCGAGCCGTCGGACATGGACGACAAATTCCGGGGGTTCATCGAGGAGCTTCGGGACCAGGGGATACGAACACAGGCGGATTTTTACGGGTTGCTCGATGAAATAGAAGACTATTTCGAGGCGGCCCGCGAGGACGGCAAGAACATCTCCTCCTGGAACGGCCACAACCACATGACCATCGCCAAAGTCCGCAACCGCTTCAAAATCCTCCCGACCAAATGCGGCGGCCTGCTCGCGCACGGGAAAGTCGAGCACGGCGACCTCCCCCGCGTGGAAGGTCCGTTCGAGAACAACGAGATGCGCGTCGTGGACATCTCCCAGCTAACCGGCATCCCCCAGGACCTGATCGTCACCAGCGTGATCTCCAAGATTTGGGAGCTAGCCGAGAGCGGACGCCTCGGCGTGGACAAGCTCATCATCTTCGTGGACGAATTGAACAAGTACGCTCCCGCGGGCAACTCCCGCACCTCTTCCCTAAAGGATACGCTGGTGGACATCTCCGCCCGTGGACGCCACCTCAACCTGACGCTCTTCGGGGCGCAGCAGTTCCGCAGCAAGGTTGACGACGAGGTCATCGGCAACGCCGCCACCAGCCTCTACGGTCGCATCGGCGACGAGGAGCTGACCAACTCCAGCTACCGTTCGTTCTCCGGCACCACCCGCGAGGAGCTACTCCAGCTAGAGAAAGGCCGCCTCCTCTGCCGCCACGCCCACTATGCAGTCCCGGTCTTCGGTACGTTCCCACGCCCGATGGTCCTCATGGGCAAGCAGGGCACGGACATCTTCGGCGAGCATCGGCAGGACGCGGCAACCTCCGTCCTCTCCGTAATGCGGAACCTGACGGGCAAGCCGCCCAGGATCACCGCCATCCGCGAGGACATAGAAGGCGTCCCCGAAGAAAAAATCTTCGAAGCCCTCGACGCCGTGCAGGCAGCCCACCGCACCGGCCACGGCGCCGCCGACCCATACAAGAACTTCCGCTGGAACCTCACACGCGGCAACCGCCCGTCCAGGAGACGCGAATCCTCGCAGATACTCTCCGGCCTGGATCGGATGAGAGATTAGCTGTTAACTCCATTAGCCGCAGTATCGATGAACTTCGAGATCATTGGTGAGATCACGGACATCGAAACCGTAGCGGTCAGCAGCGGCATTAGAGAAGCCGCGAGGTTGCGCCGGGCGTACGGTCAAGGCCGGTGGCGGAAGCTCAAGGGCGTAGCCCAGGTACAACTGGGCAATGGTAGAATCCGTCTGGCCGAACTTCACTGGCATGAAGCGCATGGCATCGGCAAAAGGGAAATGAAGCGGAAACGGTATCTGGACTAAAGATATGACAGAAACACAAAACAAGATGTGGTTCGCCATCTGCGTCAACAACGCTGAGTATCCAGCTTCCCTAGAACTGCACAAGATCTACCGCGTGTTGCCTGACGAGGAAGCTGAGGTCGACGGCGATCTCCGAGTCGTCGATGAGAGTGGCGAAGATTATTTGTATTCGGCCGAATACTTCGTCCTTGCCGAACTACCTCAAGCTGTCGAGAAATCTCTCTTGCAGAAGGCATAGATTGAGCACGCCGCCCAGTGTTTTGGTAACCGCCCATCCTTCAGGCGCGAGTCCTCGCAGATACTCTCCGGCCTGGATCGGATGAGCGATTAACAGCCGTTTCTAATGGACACGCATTTCACCGACTTCTTCCAGGTGTCACCAGAAGTATTGGAAGAGTATGGGGCCTTCAATGTATCGTTGACAAACGACTTACCGCTGTTCATAGATCCTTTCTTACTTTTCAACAGCGAGAAGGAAGAGTGTCAACGTCTACACGATCAGATAATTGACTACCTTCGATTCCTTCGAGACAAAGCAGAGAAGAATCTCAACAGAGGATTGATCAAGAGTTAGTTTACTTTTTCGGAAGTCAAGCAGACTTGGCTCGGCTTCTCTGAATCTGGAAATGCTGGAAGCGGTTTAGGACCAAAGTTCGCACACGCACTGAACGCAAACCTAAATGCATTCTTCAACGATTTTGGGCAAGAGTGCATTACCGAGGGCAGTCACCTTGAGAAACTCACACTTGTTGAGTCCGGTGTCGGCCGCGACAATATCAGCGACTTCACTACCAACCTCGTCAAGAGTTATCTGCTCCAGTACACACAGAAATTTTCCCAGCAGCACATACGCTCGGAGTTTCGGCGTCTCATTGCAGTAGAGAAGGTGCAGTTCAACTACGCTACGGAAGTCTGGGAAAGTAGACGTTTTGACCTTCCGTGGGATGGCGAAGACTATGTACTTCTGACCCCAAAAGACATGCTAACAAAAGACGAAAACTGGATAAACCGAAGTGGTCTTCTCAACGACTATAACGACATAGTTGCCTCAGTATCCGACGATCAACTCCGTGCGCAGATCAACAATTACTTTCACTCCAGACTGCCAGAGGATCACAACAAAAAGCAAGAGCAGGAGGCACGCGCCGATGCTGTTCGGGCGTTTCCCAATCTGATTGAGTACTACATCCGCTACAAAGAAGATCATGGAGAAGAAGCGGAATCCTACAGTGAGTCAAAGGTTGCTGAATCAGAACAACTCTACATCGAGCAGGTACGTAAATTCGTCCGAGATTTGTTCGCGGCTACACAATTCTATGATCAGGCCGGAAATACGCGTCAGGAAGCCAGAGACAGAGTGACGTTTCTCAAAGATGTGATTGAAAACAAAGGAGGACATCGTCTCTTCTATGCTAACGACAAGCCAATAAGACGTGAGAGTGATCTACAGTTATTGTTTCGGCTAACGTGGTTTGCTACGCCTTCGGATGTCAGCCGCGAGGTAAACGATGGGCGCGGCCCGGTAGACTTCAAAATCTCTCGCGGAAGTCTCGATAAGTCACTCGTAGAGTTCAAACTTGCCAGCAATACTAAGCTACGTCGGAATCTCGAAAAACAAGTCGATGTTTACAAAGCTGCAAGCGATGCTCCAAACGCACTCAAAGTTATTCTGTTCTTCTCTGATGAGGAGCGCAACAAAGTACTTGGGATCTTAGAGGAGCTTGGCTTGACAAGCAATCCAGACGTAATACTGATTGATGGTCGCGCTGACAACAAGCCTTCAGGGTCAAAAGCTTGATACAGATAAGGGGCAAGAGTGAAAGTGAGTTGTGGCTCCTTGAAGGAAATCATGCTGCGCCGTAGACTTCGAGCATGGATTACCGGGAGCGAATAACCATAGATCCCGACATGCGGGGCGGGAAGCCGTGCATCCGGGGGATGAGGATCACAGTCTATGACGTCCTTGGCTATCTCGCGTCCGGTATGTCGCATGAGGAGATCCTGGCGGACTTCCCGTATCTGGAGGAAGCGGATATCCTGGCCAGCCTGGCCTTCGCCGCAGACATCGAGCGCAGATTCATGGCAGAGCCCTCTTTTTGAGGCTGCTCTTCGACCAGAATCTGTCTCCGAGTCTGGTTCGTCTCCTGTCCGATATCTACCCGAATTGCTCCCACGTCCAAGACCTGGATATGGATGAGTCGAGCGATACCGAAGTATGGAACTACGCGGCCGAGCACGGGTACACCATCGTGTCCAAAGACGCGGATTTCCACCAAAGAAGCCTGCTGCTGGGCGCGCCGCCGGGGGTGATCTGGATTCGCCAGGGTAATTGCTCCGTGGCGGACACTGCTGACCTGCTCAGAGAACGCTTCATCACGGTGGAGCGTTTTCACATGAGAGAAGAAAAGACGTTCCTGGCACTCTCATAAGATCAGGCGACGATGCGTAGAATGAGTTGACCTGGAAGGAGGATCGAAATAGTCAGGATAGCCCACATCTCGGATACGCACCTGGGATACACCAGGTACGCGAGGCTGTGCCCTGAGTCGGGGCGCAACCAGCGGGAGGTTGACGTTCAGGAGGCTTACGGGCGGGCTGTGGACGCCATTCTGGAGCGGGAGGTGGACCTGGTGATCCACTCCGGCGACGCCTTCGACTCCGTGCGGCCCGCGACGCACGTCATCATCGGCTTCCTGAAGCAGACGGCCCGCATCACCGCCCGCGCAGGCATCCCCTACCTCGTCGCCGCAGGCAACCACGAGACGCCGCGCCTGCGCACGACGACGGCGGCGCTTGAGTATGCGAACCTGGTGAACGCAGTCTCGGCGCACGGGTTCGAGCTGGACTACGAGTTGATCGAGGCCGACGACGTGGGCGTGGGCGTGACGCTGGTGCCGCACGGCGCGGTCTTCGGGACGGGGGCGGTGACTCCGGCGAGGGACGCGGACATCAACATCCTGGTGACGCACGGGATGGTGCCTGGGCTGGAAGCGAAGCAACACGAGATGGGTGAGGCGAATTTGCAGGCGAATATGATCTCGGGCGGCTTCGATTACGTCGCCCTCGGCCACTACCACGAGTTCCACGAACACAAGCCGAACGCCTACTACGCCGGGGCCACGGAGCGGTTCGGGTTCGGGGAGGTCGAATCGCAGCCGGGATTCGCCATCGTCGAGTTCGATGGCGATGGCTTGAAAAGTGTCGAGCACGTGCCGATAGAGGCGCGACGCATGATCGACCTCCCGAAGATCAAAGGCCGCCAACTGGACGCCGCAGGGTTGACGGAGGAGATCCGCAAGAAGACGGAGGACGCCGACCTGGACGACGCCGTCGTGCGGCTGCGGGCCTTCGACGTAAAGCGCGGAGTGGCGAGCGGGGTGGACAGGGAATTACTGCGCGACCTGCAACGCCGCTGCCTGAACTTCAGCCTGGAGATTCACGCGGACGAGCGTCCCGGCATGAAGAATGGCGAGGGGCCTGCCTCCGCCGTGTTCGGGCCGCTCACGGAAGAGTTCGCCGCGTTCGTGAAGGAACGCAGGGAGAACGGCGAGCTGGAGAAGGGCTTCGCCGACGAGTTCCTGGAGAAGGGCAAAAGCTATCTGGTGCGGGCTGCGAGCGAGGAGCCGGACGGGCCGGGAGGCAAAGCGTGAACCTGGAGCGGCTGTACATAGAGAACTACAAGCAGCTTCGGGAGCCGGTCGAGTTGTTCCCGCCTGAAGGCGCTATCGGGGTGGGCGGGGCGAACGGGACGGGGAAGAGCACGCTCTTCGAAACGATCCTGTGGTCGTTCTTCGGCTCGACCCGAGACCCAAGGTTCACGAAGGAGATGATCCCCTGGTCCGGCGGCTCCACCAAAGACCCGACGGTAGTCGAGGTGACGCTCACCACGAACAACGGTCCGTACGCCGTCAGGCGGCAACTGCGGAGCAACGCGACGACCGCAGAGGTGCGCGACCCGGAGGGCAAGACCGTCGTCACCGGCGCCACCGACGTTACGAACTGGGTCGAGCAGAACTTGCTGCACATGGATCGCACGGCTTTCGAGGCGACGTTCTACGCCAGGCAGAAGGAATTGCGTTTCTTCGCCCACGATGACGGTATCAGCCGGGTGCGGCGGGTGAGCCGGATGCTCGGCATCAGCGGCGTCGAGGCCGCACAGAAGCTGCTGCGAGAAGACCGGAACGAATTTAGGTCCGAAGCAAGGGTGATCGAACGCCGCCTCGAAGAGGCAAACCTGGATGAACTGAATACTACGCTCAAAGAGGCGCAGGCAGAACTCAAGCGGCTTGAGGAGGAACTGGAGAAGGTCTCCACGCAGTACGATGAGGCCGAAGGCGAGCGCGCGAAAGCCCGCGAGGCCCGCACCGCGCTCGACGCCGCGTACCGGGAGCACAACCGGATCTCGAGCCAGCGACAGGCCGCCGAATCCGAGCGGCAGCGGGCCGGGGACAGGGCGGAGGAGACAGGGAAAGACCTCGAAGAGCTGGCGCGGGCCGAGGAGGAGCTTGGCCGTCTGAAGCCGGATCTCGAACGCATCCCTGACCTCGAACGGGAGCTCGAGAAACTGGAGGAAGACCAGCGCCGGTCTGAGCGCAGGGAACAAAATCGGGGCGAGTTGTTCCGGGCGCAGAAACGCGTCGCGGATATCGAGTCCGAGGTCTGGGACACGCTAGAAGACCTGGACGGAGACGAACCGGAGGAGCCGGTCCCAGGTTGGGCAGCGCTCTTCGATCTCGATGGCCCCGATCTACTCTCCAAAGCCGGAGAGGTCTTGCGGAAGGCGTCAGGCGAGTTGGCGAACGCCGAAGCAGATTACGAGAAACTGCGGGAGACAGCATCCCGTCACACAGAACTCGAGCAATTGAATGAAGAAGTGAAAGAGGCGGAGAAACTTCACGAGGCGGAGGTCACGCGGGAGCGTGAACTCGGGGAGGAACTGGAGGACATCTCCGGCGGCGAGGACCTGGAGAAGCGGGAACAGGGTCTGCGCAAAGAGCAGGATCAGCTGCGTGAACTTGCAGCCAACCACCGTGGTAAGGCCAACGCCAGCGAGCGTGAGGCGAAGAACATAGACAAGGCCCGCGAGGCCATAGACAGCGGCGAAGAGGACCATTGCCCCACCTGTCACCGGGGCTTCGAGAGCGGTGAGCAGGTGGAGATCTCCGACACCCTCCGCCGCCAGGCCGCCTCCCTCCGGCGCGTCGCCTCCCGCGAGACCGCGGACGCCGAGAAGTTCCGCAAATCCGCGGACGACATCGAACAAACGCTCGGGAAGGTCTCAGCGAAGATCGAACGCTGGCGCGAGGCCCGCGAAGCCGTCGTCCGGGCCGGTGACCGCACCGCTACACAGTTCGAAACCCTCGAAAAAGCCAGAAACCGCCACGGCGAACTTGTCGCCAGCCTCGAAGGCTCCACCGCCCCGACCGACGAGGATCTGGAGAATTCCCGCGCCCGATGCGAACGACTGCGTGCGCTGAGGGATACCCGTCCCGGTATCGTAAGCCTGGCCCGCGAGCACACAGAGAAAGCCAAGCGCGCTTCCGAGTTGGTCGAAGAACTGGAAAGCCTCACTGAAATCTCCTACGACGCAGAGACCCACGCTGGGAAGAAGCGGGAAAAGGCGAGGTTGGATCAGGCAAAGGGCCGAGCGGACTTGCTGGAGAGCCGCATCGAAACCCGGCCGGAGATCGAGAAGGCTCTGGAGGAAGCGCGCCGCACCGGGAAAGAAGCCGCCGCGAACGAGAAAGCCGCCAGGGGGAAGCTCGAAGAGCTAGGCTTCGACGAGGCAGCATACGAGGCGGCTACTGAGAAGTTTGACGCCATCGAACAGAGGGTGGCAAAGCTGCGGGACGCCCGCGAACATATCGGAGGCGAGTGGCAGAGGGCCGAACATCGCGTTGACCGCACGAACACGGAGCTTGCGCGGCTCGAGTCAGACCGGAAACTGGCCAACGCACGAGCCTCAGAGGCGGCCAGGATGGACGAGATGGATGGCCTGTTCACCGCGTTCTTCAGAAACCTGACGGCCAGGGCGCGGCCGATGCTTGAGGCCGAGGCGTCGGGGCTGGTGCGCGACCTCACGGACGGGCGCTACGAGCGGATGGAGTTCGATGACAACTACGGCGTCAGGCTGCTCGACCGCTTCGAGGACTCATACGTCATAGACCGTTTCTCCGGCGGCGAAGCCGACGTGGCGAGCCTCGCCGCGCGGGTTGCGCTCTCCAAGATCATCGCCGCGAGCGGCGGCGGAACGCTTGGCTTCCTGGTCCTCGACGAGGTCTTCGGCAGCCTGGATGCGGGGCGCCGCAACAACGTGCTCCTCGCGCTGGAGCGTCTCAAGCGGTCGTTCGGTCAAATCTTCATCATCTCCCACGTCGCCGAGGTGCAAGAATCCGCCCTCGTGGATGAAGTCTGGATGCTCGAAGAAGACGACGACGGGAAGAGCACCGTCCGCCGCGTCGAGCAGACCTTCCCGCAACCGGCGGACCTCATCATCAACGAACCGTAGCCTCCCGAAAGATACGGCATCGCGCCGTTGCGCGGGAAGAGAGATGAAAGGAACGGCATCCGTTTCTTCGTTGCCAGGATCGGCGGGAAGCCTGCCTTGAACCTGTTCGGCGCCCATCCTGACAACAGCCAGGTCCGCAACGACAAGACGCCGGGCGTGCTCCGCTTGAAGAGCTTCACCGACTCGGGCACGGATCGCTGCCATTAGACTCGATCATTT
>JACDAR010000209.1 GCA_013695335.1 Rubrobacter sp. | reverse complement strand
CTTCTGGGGCGTCATCCTCACCGGCCTGGCAGCGGCCCTCAGCGTGCTCGGGCTCTCCTCCCTGCAGTCCACTATGGACGGAGTCGTCAACCTCGCCGGGCGGGCGCTGGTCGCCCTCGTCATCCTGATAATAGGCGTGATGGCCGCTGGACGCCTTGCCGAGTTCGTGGCCAACCAGGCCGCGCAGGCAGACCTCAGGGGCGCTGCAATGTTCCGGCGCGTCACGTTCGTGGCGGTCGTCGCCATAACCGCGCTTCTGGCCGCCGGGCAGCTCGGCATCGAAACTTACCTGCTAGTCGTGCTAGCCATCGTCATCCTCGCCACCATCGGCCTCGTCGCGGCGCTCTCCATCGGGCAGGGCCTCACGCTGCTCTCCGGCAACGTCGCCGCGGGACGCTACGTCAGGGACATCGCGGCCGTTGGGGATGTGATCTCGGTAAACGGAATAGATGGCACGGTCGAGGAACTCGGGTACGCTTCGATCTCGCTTCGCTCCGAGGATGGAAGCCTGTACCGCATCCCTAACCGCACCCTCCTGGAGAACGTTGTCCGCAAACAGGATTCACCACAGACCTCCTCGGAATCCCCGGAGATTGACCCAAACTAAAAGTCCGGGCGCTCACCGTCCCGGCCGAACCCGCGTCCCGCAACGCGGACGAGTTCACGTACTCCGAAGGCGCCGTGTGTTAACCATATAGATGCGGGATGAAGTCAGCTATGTCCGGGTATTTGTGCGGATGATCGGGCACACCGGCACGAGAGGAGTGGAGGATGAAGAGGTCGAGAGAAGGGGACCCGGCGCACGACGTGCTGGGTTACGAGCGCCAGCCGCTGGACGCCATCTTCAGGCCCGAGACGGTGGCCGTGATCGGGGCCACCGAGCGGCCAGGGAGCGTGGGACGCACGATCATGTGGAACCTCGTCTCCAGCCCGTTCGGCGGGACGGTCTTCCCGGTGAACTCCCGCAGGCCGAACGTCCTCGGCATCAAAGCGTACCCGAGCGTCGCCGATGTTCCCCAGGACGTTGACCTCGCCGTGATAGTGGCCCCAGCCCCAACCGTCCCAGGCATAGTCTCGGAATGCGTGGACGCCGGGGTCGGGGGAGCCATAATCATCTCGGCCGGGTTCCGTGAGACGGGGCCTGAGGGGGCCGCGCTGGAAGCGCGGGTGATGGAGGAAGCCAGGCGGGGCCGGATGAGGATCATCGGCCCGAACTGCCTCGGCGTGATGAACCCGAACTCGGGGCTGAACGCCACGTTCGCCGGGAACATCGCGCGGCCCGGGAGCGTCGGTTTCCTGAGCCAGAGCGGGGCCCTCCTCACCGCGATACTGGACCAGAGTTTCAGGGAGAACGTCGGTTTCTCGGCCTTCGTTTCCGTCGGTTCCATGATGGACGTCGGATGGGGAGATCTCATCTACTACCTCGGCGACGACCCGAAAACCAAGAGCATAGTCATGTACATGGAGTCCATCGGGGATGCGAGATCCTTCCTCTCGGCGGCGCGCGAGGTAGCCCTGACCAAACCCATCATCGCCATCAAAGCCGGTCGCACCGAGGCTGCGGGGAAGGCCGCCGCATCGCACACAGGCTCGCTCACCGGATCGGACGAGGTGCTCGACTCAGCCTTCAGGCGCAGCGGTGTCCTCCGGGTCGACGAAATATCCGAGCTATTCGACATGGCCGAGGTACTCGGAAAGCAACCGCGGCCCAAAGGCCCGCGCCTCACGGTCATAACCAACGCTGGCGGCCCTGCGGTCCTCGCCACGGACGCCCTGATCGGCAACGGCGGCGAACTGGCTCCGGTATCGGATCAGACGATGGAGAACCTGAACGGCTTCCTCCCCGGTCCCTGGAGCCACGGCAACCCGGTGGACATACTCGGCGACGCGGACCCGCAGCGGTACGCAAAGACCCTGGAGACCGCCGCAAACGACCCGCGGAGCGACGGCCTCCTCGTCGTCCTCACGCCGCAGGACATGACGGACCCGACGGCGACAGCCGAAGCGCTCGCCCCATATGCGAAGAGCACGGGCAAGCCGGTGCTGGCTAGCTGGATGGGCGGTCCCGAGGTATCAGCCGGGGAGACCATCCTCAACAACGCGGGCATCCCAACCTTCGACTACCCAGATGCCGCCGCCCGCGCCTTCGCGGATATGTGGCGCTACACGTACAACCTGCGTGCGATCTACGAGACCCCGCGTCTCGCCGAGGGGGCCATAGATCACACGCGGGCGGCGGAGATGGTGGAGCGGGTGCGCGAGGGCGGACGTACTATCCTCACCGAGTACGAGTCCAAGGAGCTGCTCGCCGCATACGGCATCCCGACCGTCGAGACCCGCGTCGCCCGTAGCGTGGATGAGGCCGTCGAAGCCGCGGAAGACATTGGTTATTCCGTGGTGATCAAACTAGATTCCGAGACCATCACCCACAAGACAGACGTCGGCGGCGTGCGGCTGAACCTTGCGAACGCGGACGAGGTCAGGGAAGCCTACGAGGATATGAAGCGGCGTGTCAGCGACGAGTATTCGCCCGAGGATTTCGCCGGGGTCACCGTGCAGCCGATGGTCAGCCTCGATGGGTACGAGCTCATCCTCGGCAGCAGCCCCGATCCACAGTTCGGGCCTGTGCTGCTCTTTGGATCCGGCGGCCAGCTCGTCGAGGTGTACAAAGACCGCGCGCTCGCGCTTCCGCCGCTCACCACCACCCTGGCCCGCCGCACCATAGAGCGAACCCGCATCTCCGAGGCGCTGGATGGCGTGCGGGGGCGGGCGCCCGTGGACAGGGAGGCGCTTGAGAAACTGTTCGTGCGCTTCTCGCAGCTAGTCGTGGAGCAACCCAGGATCAAGGAGATGGACATAAACCCGCTGCTCGTCTCCCCCGAACGCCTGCTCGCCCTCGACGCCCGCGTCGTGCTCCACGACCCGGACGTGGCGGACGAAGACATCCCCCACACCGCCATCCGTCCTTATCCGACGCAGTACGTTTTCGGGGAGGAACTTAGGAACGGAGATCCCGTCACGGTGCGTCCCATCAGGCCAGAGGACGAGCCGCTGATGGTGAAGT
>JACDAR010000195.1 GCA_013695335.1 Rubrobacter sp. | reverse complement strand
CTCACCCCGCCTCCCGAGGGTTTCCGCTGCATCTATTCGGCCAGTGCCTTCGTCGTCTGTGAGCCTGCCCGGCCTGATGATGGTGTAGTCGAGGCTGCTCTCGCGCAGGCGTTCGTCTGCGCGGCCTTTGGCTTCGAGGTATGGACGCATAGCCTCCTCGCGAGCATCCGGGTCGTCCGCGCCCGTGGAGGAGAGCATCAGGTAGCGTCTGACGCCGCGTGATTGCGAAGCTTCGATCAGCTTTACCGCGCCGCCGTAGTCCATGGTTTCCTTGCGGGCCTCGCCGCTCCCCGCGCCGGCCCCGGCGGCGAAGATCACGGCGTCGCAGCCTTCCACGGCTTCACCGATTGCCCCGTCAGCCTCTTCCTGTTCCAGGTCACACAGAACAGGCTCCGCCCCATCGTCCCTGACGTTCTGCGCTTGTTCCTCCTTGCGCACCAGTCCCCTCACCTCGTGGCCCGCGCTCGCGAGGCCGCGCACGAGACGCCTGGCGGTGTTGCCGTTCGCGCCTGCTACCAGTACCTTCATAGTCATGTCTCCTTTCGCGTTCTGTTCCACGAGGTTTCTTACCCTGGATGGTGGCTTCTTACGAGCGGGGATCTCAGGGTGAGCACGGTTATCTCAGGGCGGCACAGAAAGCGCAGGCGCAGATGAACGGACCCGAGACCCCTGTTGACATACAGGATCATGCGCCCCACCCGGTGCATCCCCGAGACGTACCTTTGCGCGTAGGGAGGCAGGATGGGCCGCCGCAAGAGAGGGATGCCCACCTGACCGCCGTGCGAATGCCCGGAGAGCTGAAGGTCGAAGCGCCCGGTCGCGGCGCTCACGTCCGCGAAGTCCGGCTCGTGCGCCAGCAGGATGGCTGCGCCTCGTTCCGGCAGATTCCCGAGAACGAGATCCAGGCGGCTACGGCCCGCCATCAGATCATCCACCCCAGCGACGTGAAGTTCCGCACCGTTTCGTCGCACGGTATGGATGGCGTTTGACAGTTCCGTGACGCCGCTCTGCCGGAGGTAACTCCGGATTAGAGCCTCACCAGAGATGTAATCGTGGTTGCCCAGCACGGTCACGACGCCGTCGGGAGCTTGAAGACTTCCCAGCGCGCCCACCAGTCTTTCAGCATCGAGACGGCTGGCGGAATGGGTGGCGAAGTCGCCCATTATGGCGACGAGATCCGGCCTCTCACGATTCACCAGCTTCACGATGCGGGTGAGCCAGGCGGGGTCGGGCCATTCGTCGAGGTGGAGGTCCCCGATCTGCACGATGCGATATCCGTCGAACTCCGGCGCCAGCCGAGGAAGCGTCACGTCAACGGGATTCACCTGGATCCAATGCGGCTCGATCCCGGTGGCGTAGACGAAACCAGCGCCGAGCAGGGCCGCACCGGCCATCTTCCCGAAAGATTTCCTGCCATCGCGGCCCACAGTCCCATTCTATGCGTATCCCCGGCGTGCGTGAGACCGGAGATGGCATCACTACTATACTTGTCCCATGACCACGCCCGAACATCCGGCGGCCGTGGGGCCGACGCACCGCAACCACGGGCTGTTCTCGGATCACTACCTCAACCACACGCTGCCAGAACGCCCGGGTTGGCAAGCGCTTGTAGCGGAGGCCCGTCCCGTGATGGATGAGATCTCCCGCGTCCTCGACACCTACGCGCCGAGCGCGAACGAGGCGCAGACAGAGGAGGATCTCGTTCGGCCTGTACTACGCGCCCTGGGGCACGAGGGAACTTTCGAGGTACAGCCCGCGCTGGAGACGCCGGAGGGCACGAAGCGCCCTGACTACGTGCTGTACCGCGACGCCGCCTCGCGGGATAGAAACAGGGACAGGACGCTCACCGACGAATTGCTGCGCGACAGGGCGTTCGCCGTCGGGGATGCGAAGTTCTGGGAGAGGCCGCTAGACGCCTCGCTCGATGGCCGAGGACGGAGCCGAGACGCATTCTCCAACAAGAACCCGAGCTACCAGATCTCCTTCTACATGCGGCACGCTGGCACCGAATGGGGCGTGCTGACCAACGGGCGCATGTGGCGGCTCTACCATCGCGACACGGCCCACAAGCTGGACCGCTTCTACGAGGTGGATCTACCGGCCCTGATCTCCGGCGGCGACGCTGAAACTTTCCTGTACTTCTTCGCCTTCTTCCGGCGGGCGGCTTTCGATGAAGGCCCACTCTCCGTGCGGGCGCTGCTCGCCGAAAGCGCGGACTACGCCCGGAGCGTCGGAGACTCGCTGAAGGGCCAGGTATACGAAGCCCTGCGGCATCTGGCGCAGGGGTTTCTGGATCATCCGCGGAACGACCTCACCGCGGACGCCGGTACGCTGCGTGAGATCTACGACAACTCCCTCATAGTGCTGTACCGGCTCCTCTTTGTCCTGTACGCGGAGTCTCGCGACCTGCTGCCAGCGCGCGAGCCTGGGATGTACCACGACACGTATAGCCTGTACGCCATCAAGCGCGACGTGGCAAGGGACCTGAGACGGGGCCGCGCCCTCCTCCCCGCGAGCGCCACACTCTGGCCGAAGTTACTGGAACTGTTCTCCATCATCGCGGAGGGCAGCCCGCCCCTCAGGGTTGCTACCTTCGACGGCGGCCTCTTCGACCCCGAACGACACCCTTTCCTCGAGGAACACACTGTCGGCGACGGGCATCTCCAGCAGGCCATAGACCGCCTCGCCCGTGTGGACGAGCAGTTCGTGGACTACCGCGACCTCGCCGAACGCCACCTCGGCACCATCTACGAGGGCCTCCTCGAATACCACCTCGAAGCCCTTGGCGAGCCGGAGGAAGGGTGGACCGTCGCCCTGCTCAACGACAGGGGCGAGCGCCGGGCCACGGGCAGCTATTACACCCCGGATTTCGTCGTGAAGTACATAGTCGAGGCGACCGTGGGACCCGTGCTGCGAGAGGCGGTCGAGGGGGCCGCGTCCGACGTAGAGAAGGTCGAGCGGGTACTGGCCGTGAACATCCTCGACCCCTCGATGGGAAGCGGCCACTTCCTTGTCGAGGTCACGGAGTACATAGCCCGCTTTCTGGTGCAACTCGGGGTTCCGCAGGAAGGCGCGGAGGACGGTGC
>JACDAR010000176.1 GCA_013695335.1 Rubrobacter sp. | reverse complement strand
GGGCGCCATCGTCCTTGACGCGGCCCACCTGGACCGAGAGAAGCTGGCTCAGGGAGATCTCCGTGACCATCTCCACCAGCTTCTGCTGCACTAGCTGGAAAGAAGCAATCGGCTGCCCGAACTGTTCTCGTTCCTTCGCGTATCCGAGCGCGACCTCGTAGCAATCCGAAGCCTGCCCGAGTCCGTCCCAGCTCACGCCGTATCGCGAGTGCGTCAGGATGGAGAACGTGGAGCCGAGGCCGGTCGCCCCTGGGAGACGGTTCTCCTCCGGGATACGGCAACCTTCGAGCGTGATGTGGGTTTGCCAGGCGGCGCGTTGGGAGCCTTTGCGCGGGAGAACGTCTGCCCGGAATCCGGGGTTATTGCCATCGACCAGGAAACCGGAGATCTTGCCGTCTTCGGTGCGGGCCCAGATCACGGCGATGTCGGAGAATGAGGCGTTGCCGATCCAGCGTTTCTCACCGTCGAGGACGTAGCCGCCTGAGACGGGTCTTGCGGTAGTCGTCATGGAGCCCGGGTCGCTACCAGCATCTGGCTCTGTGAGGCCGAAACAGCCGATCTTCTCGCACCGGGCCATCGGCGGCAGCCACCTCTGTTTCTGTTCCTCGGAGCCGAGCTCGTGGATGGCCGTCATAGCCAGCCCGCTCTGGACGTGCAGAAACGTCGAGAGGCTCCCCGAGCCGCGCGCAAGCTCCGCTATCGCCAGCCCGTAGGATACGTTGTTCATGCCGGCGCAGCCGTATTCTGGGGAGAAGGTTCCGCCCATGATCCCGAGTTCACCCAGCCCAGGCAACAACTCGAACGGGAACTCGGCCCTGTCCCAGTAGTCTGCCGCCACCGGGATCACACGTTCGTCCACGAACGCCCGAACCCTGTCCCGAACCTCCCGCTCCTCATCCGAGAGCAGCCGATCTAAGGCAACGAAATCCGTGGGCTCGATGCCGCGCCCAGCCGTCTCCGGTGTGATGGTCATGCCTTCCGCCTTTCCCCAATGTTCTTCCGGGTAGTGTACATGCGCCTGGAAGGATGGGGCGTATGACGTGCTATCGTGCGACGCGATGTTCCCCGACCGGAGGTAGAGGATTTGAACAGCACGGGCTCCACGCTGACGCACCTGGAAGGCGCTCTCTCGGGCGAGACGTATTCAGCCGATGAACTGATGAACCTCGATCCGGCCGACGACCGCCCGCTGCTCGCCAGCTACGACCTCGAACGAGCCGCCCGCACCCTGACGGCCGAATCGCTGGCGACACGACGTACTGGTGGGTTGTGGCGCTGGGCTGAGCTTCTGCCGGTGCGGGATCTGGCTCACATAGTCCATCTCGGGGAGGGCGACACGCCGCTGCTGTCGCAGAAGCGGCTGGGAGACGCACTCGGCATCCCGCGTCTGCTCACGAAAGCGGAGGGGCTGAACCCGACCGGGTCGTTCAAGGCGCGCGGGATGGCGGCAGCGGTCTCGCGGGCCGTGGAGCTTGGCGCGACCTCGTTCACGGCGCCGTCGGCGGGGAACGCGGGAGGCGCGCTCGCAGCCTACGGCGCGGCGGCTGGCGCCGGGGTGACTGTGCTCATGCCGGTTGACGTTTCACCAGCCAACCGGGACGAGGTTCTGGCCATGGGCGGACGGCTCATATTGGTGGAGGGGCTCATCAGCGATTGCGGGAAGATCTCGGTCGAGCTTGCGAAGAGGATCGGGGCTTTCGACGTGAGCACGCTCAAGGAGCCGTACCGCGTAGAGGGCAAGAAGACTATGGGCTTCGAGCTTGCGGAGCAGTTCGGCTGGCGGCTGCCAGATGTGATCGTCTACCCCACCGGCGGCGGCACCGGCCTCGTCGGGATGTGGAAAGCCTTCGCCGAACTCGAAGCCATCGGCCTCATCGGCCCCGAGCGCCCGAGGATGGTCAGCGTGCAGGCAGAGGGGTGCGCCCCCATCGTGCGGGCGTTCGAGAGCGGCGAGCGTTTCGCCGAACCGTGGAAGGGAGCCGACACGCGGGCGTCGGGCATCCGAGTTCCTTCAGCCGTGGGGGACTTCCTGATCCTGGACGCCCTGCGAGAGTCAGGCGGCACGGCGGTCGCCGTGGATGAAGGCTCCATAGGCGAGATGCAGACCTTCGCCGGGCGGATGGGCGTAGGCTACGTCAGCCCGGAGTCCGCTGCTGCGCTCGCCGCAGTCCCCGAGTTGCGGGACAGGGGAAAGGTAGGCCGGGACGATGAGGTAGTCGTCTTCGATTGCGGCGTCGGCCAGAA
>JACDAR010000156.1 GCA_013695335.1 Rubrobacter sp. | reverse complement strand
GAACCTCCTCTGTTTCGTATCCGACCTACGACAGCATAGCAAGCATTTGAAATCTGGAGGTTTGTTCGACTAGCGGAGCGACTAGTACCCAACTCATCAAAGAGGTTAGGCTGCTAAAGTGGGTAGCAAGCAAACGCCAACAACAACGGTAAGAATCTTGAAAGACGTGTGATGGCGAATCGAGACACCCAGATGACCCCCCGTCTCCGGAATCGGAACCGTCTCGCGAATAACGATACGGCATAAACAGAGGTGATCACCTCTAAGCGTTTCTAAACTTCATTCCGTGGGTACAGGGCGCGCCATGAAGGTGGTTGTTTTGGGGGCGACCGGGAACGTCGGGACCAGCGTCCTGCGCTCGCTCGCCGCCGAGGAGAAGGTTGAGTCCATACTCGGGGTGGCGCGTCGCTTGCCAAGCCTCGCCATGCCGAAGGTCGAGTGGACTTCAGCGGACGTGGCGACGGATGAGCTTGCGCCGCTCTTTCGGGGGGCGGACGCGGTAATCTCGCTTTCCTGGCTCATACAGCCAGCCCGCGACCTGAACCGACTGTGGATGGTCAACGTCGAGGGCAACTCGCGCATTATGCGCGCCGTGAGGGAGGCCGGGGTGCCTGCGTTTCTGTACGCCTCTTCCGTCGGGGTGTACTCGCCGGGGCCAAAGGATCAGGCTGTGGACGAGAACTGGCCCCGAAACGGCGTCTCGACCTCGTACTACGCCAGGCACAAGGCGGAGGTGGAGCGGAGGCTGGATCGCTTCGAGGCCGAGAATCCGGACGTGCGGGTGGTCAGGATGCGTCCCGGCCTCGTGTTCAAGAAGGAGGCGTCACAGGGTATTCGTCGCCTGTTCGCGGGTCCATTCTTCCCCGGTATTCTGGCGCGGCCGGAGCTTATCAACCTGATCCCAGAGGTTGAGGGACTGCGCTCGCAGGTAATCCACTCCTACGACGTCGGGGAGGCCTTTCGGCTGGCGGTCGTCGGGGAGGCGGGGGGCGCGTTCAACCTGGCGGCAGAGCCGGTGCTGGACGCCCAGGAGATCGGGCGCATCCTGAACGCAAGGCCTTTCCCATTTTCGGCGCGAACCTTGCGGGCGGGCGCGAATCTGGCGTGGAGGCTGCGGCTGCAGCCGGTGCCTCCTGACTGGTTGGATCTCTCGCTCAACATCCCCGTCATGGACACAACCCGCGCCCGCACCGAACTAGGTTGGACCTCGCAATACACGGCGGGCGATACCCTCCTCGACGTGCTGGCCGGGCTCTCTGAGGGCGCTGGCCTGGACACGCCGCCGCTCTCTCCGCAGACCGGCGGGCCTTTCCGCATCCGCGAGATACTGACCGGCGTGGGGAGCAGGGAGCCATGAAGGCCGTCGTGTGGCACGGCAAGGAGGACGTACGGGTGGATAACGTCCCGGACCCTGTCATCCAGGAGTCCACGGACGCCATCGTCCGCATAACGTCCACCGCCATCTGCGGTTCCGACCTCCACCTTTACGCCAAGCTCTCCCCGATCATGCGCGCGGGCGACATCATCGGGCACGAGCCGATGGGGATCGTGGAGGCGGTGGGCTCCGCCGTGGAGCACATCAAACCCGGAGACCGGGTGGTAGTGCCTTTCAACATCAGTTGCGGCCACTGCTTTTTCTGCGACCAGCAACTCTACTCCCAGTGTGAGACCACCCGCGATACCGGCAAGCTCGCCCGGGCTGCGAGCCTGCTCGGACGGGGCAAGGGCGCGAGCCTCTTCGGGTACACGCACGTTTACGGAGCCGTACCGGGCGGGCAGGCCGAGTACCTTCGCGTTCCACAGGCACACTTCGGGCCGGTAAAGGTGCCGGAGGAGGCCGAGGACACGCCCGACGAACGGTTCCTGTATCTCTCGGATGTGCTACCTACCGCCTGGCAGGCCGTCGCCTACGCGGACACGCCGCAGGGCGGAACGTTGGGCGTCTGGGGCCTCGGACCCATAGGCCAGATGTGCGCGCGCATAGCGATGCACCAGGGCGTGGGGCGTGTGATCGGGGTGGACAACGTCCCCGAGCGGCTCGACATGGCCGCCCGCTACGGCGTGGAGACGGTGGACTTCAGAGCCGTGGACCGGGTGCGCGACGTGGTGCTGGAGATGACCGAAGGCCGTGGCGTGGATGCGGGGATAGACGCCGTGGGCATGGAGGCGTCCGGTTCCGCCATAGGTTCCCTCCTCCAGGCGACCAAGCTCCAGCTCGACCGGGCGACGGCGCTCAGAGAATGCATGTCCTCCATCCGGCGGGGAGGTACGCTTTCCATCAGCGGCGTGTACACCGGCCCGATCCAGGCTTTCCAGCTAGGCGACCTCTTCGACATGCAGATACAGGTTCGCATGGGACAGGCCAACGTCCGGCGCTGGGTGGGCGACATCCTGCCTCTCCTGACCGATGAGGATCCTTTGGGCACCGGGGATCTAAAGACCCACGAATTGTCCCTCGACGATGCGCCGCACGCCTACGAGATCTTCCAGAAAAAGCAGGACGGCGCCATCAAGTGCGTTCTCAAACCGTAGCGGCATGATCGCCGACCCGGTTGTCGGCTAGCCGTTGTGTAGCTCTTGGCTAGCAATGACGATCCCATCCTCGTCCGCATAGACGTGGTGCCCTGGCGTCCAGGTGACGCCGCCGAACTCCACAGTCTCGTCCCTGCCGCCACCGCCCTCCTTGCGGCTCCGCAGCGGATGGCTGGCCAGCGCAAGCACACCGACTTCTATCCCAGCCAGCTCCCTCGCGTCCCTGACGCACCCGTTGACTATGATACCGGCGAGGCCCCGCGAGGCCGCGATGTCGGCGAGTTTGTCTCCGACGAGGGCGCACCTCATTGAGCCGCCCCCATCCACCACCAGGACGTGCCCCGCCGTGATTTCCTCAAGCGCATCCCTGACCAGCACGTTGTCCTCGTGGACCCTGACCGTGGAGATAGTGCCGTGAAAACCCTTCACGGCGCCAAACGACGTGAACATGGGCTCGCACACCTGCACGCTCCCCGCGAATTCGTCGCAGATGTCCGTTGTCTTGATGCCAGAAGCCCCGTTCAACGCATACCCTCCACGATAGTTCGCCAGAAATCATCGCGTTCGGCTGGCACGAAAGGTACGTACAGGGAGATGCGGTCCACGAGCCCTTCGTACCTTTCCTTCAATACATTTCCTATTTCATCCGGGGCAGCTTCGATGGCGAAGGCCGATAGCATCTCGTCCGTGACCAGCGCTGGCATTTCTTTCCATTTCTTCTCCCGCGCGAGGCTCGACAACCGCATCCCAACATCCTCCCATCCGTGCGCTTCGAGGACCACGCGGTACGAGGGGGTGGAGGCGTAGAAAGCGGCCTGGGATCGCAGGGTCTCCCTCTGCTCTGCGATCTCACGCTCGTCCTCGCCTGTGACGACGAAGGCGCTGGCGACGAGATCCACGTCATCTGGCTCGCGTCCCGCGCTCGACGCGCCACGCTCGATGGCTGGCAGGACGGTTCGGCGGACGTACTCGGGGGAGTGGAATGGATGGACGTGGAAGCCGTCGCAGACCTCACCCGCCACGGTCGCGAGACGTTCGTTCACCCCGGCGATGTGGACCGGGATCTCCGGCTGTTCGATTGGACCTGGATCGAAGAACGGCGTGAGCAGCGTGTGCCTGTAGAACTCGCCCTCGTATTTCAGGGGTTCTTCCGTCTGGAAGGAGTGCCAGATGGCCCGCAGCGCCAGAATGTAGTCCTTGAGGCGGGCGGCTGGGCTATCGAATGGCATGGAGAACCTGCGGGTGACGTGAGCCTTCACCTGGGTTCCGAGGCCGAGGATGAAGCGTCCGTTCGAGAGAGATTGGAGATCCCACGCCGTCTGGGCCGTCTCCATCGGGGAGCGGGAGAACGCAACGGCGATGGAGGTGCCTAGCGAAATACTCTCCGTAGACTCCGCCGCGAGTGCGAGCGGCAGGAAGCCGTCGTGCTGCGTCTCGCTCGACCACAGGCCGGAGAACCCGAGTTCTTCGATGGCGCGGGCCGATGCGCCAGCCCGTTTCAGGTAATCTCTCCCGGTTCCAATGCTTGCGTCGAGCTGCATGGGTGACATGCTACGGGATGAGGAGTAGTTTGCCAGTGGTTTTGCGGCCTTCGAGATCTCGCTGCGCCTGTTCGGCGTCTTCGAGGGCGTAGGTCGCGCCGATGCGCACGTCGAGGTTGCCCTGCCCGATCCAGGAGAACAAACTCCCTGCCCGCCACTCAAGCTCCTCGCGATCCGAGCTGTACTGCGCCAGGGCTGGCCTTGTGAGGAACAGGCCGCCCTTCTGGTTGAGAACCTGCGGGTCGAGCGGCGGCACGGGGCCGCTGGATGCCCCGAAGAGGACCATGTAGCCCCGCGTCCGCAGCACATCAAGGCCGCCGTCGAAGGTCGCTTTGCCAACGCCATCGTAGACCGCGTGGACGCCCTCGCCGTCCGTGATGCGGTTGGTTTCCGCCACGAAGTCCTGTTCGGTGTACAGGATCACCTCGTCTGCGCCAGCCCCCCTGGCGAGCTGTGCTTTCTCTTCGGTGCCAGCCGTCCCGATCACCGTCGCGCCCCGCATCTTCGCCATCTGGCAAAGGAGCAGCCCGACGCCGCCTGCCGCGGCGTGGATGAGCACGGTCTGCCCTTCCTGGATGGGGAAGGTGCTGTGGGTGAGGTAGTGGGCTGTCATGCCCTGGAGCATCACCGCCGCCGCAACCCGCGCCTCGACAAGGGTGACGTTGAACGGAATCAGTTTCTCCTCCGGCGCGACGATGTACTCGGCATAGGATCCCTGCGCGCTGGCAAACGCCACGTAATCGCCTGGTGAAAGCTCTTCGACGCCATCGCCGACGGCGTCCACCTCTCCCGCGCCTTCCATGCCGAGGGTGAACGGGAGATCCAACGGATACAGCCCGGTCCGCTGGTAGGTGTCAATGAAGTTCACGCCAGATGCGGCGAGCCTGACCCGCGCCTCACCCGGGCCTGGCTCTGGAACTTCCACGTCCTCGTAACTAAGTACTTCCGGCCCGCCGGTCTCGTTTACCCGAATAGCTTTCAAGTTTCTCCTCCTCCGTGGTTGCAGATGATCCGAAAATCGGCGACTAATCCTTGCCGCTGTTGCCTTTCGCGCCGCCGTTATCGACGTTGCCAGCCCCGTTTACCTGGAACTTCTTCACCCTGACTTTCCCTTTGCCCGAGTTCCCTCCAGCCTGGGTCTGGGTGCGCTTCGCGGGGCTCGCGGCTGGGCTCTTCGATTTGGCGTTCCCTGGTTTGGTTGCCGGGCTCGACGATGCGCTCGAGGCGGGGGTGAATTGTTCGGTCGGCTGCGACGAGGCCGAGGAGCTAGCCGACGATGTGGCAGAAGACGTAGCTGAGGACGTAGCGGATGAGGAGGCCGAGGAAGTCGGGGCCACAGAAGGTCCAGAGCTGACGGTCAGGTTCACTGCGGTGCCACGATCCAACTTCTTCCCGACAGGATATCCCGGCTCGATGACCCGGCCAGGTGCGATCCTGTCGCTCTTGGACCTGGCTATGATGCCTACTTCGAGGCCAGCCCGCTGGAGCTTCGCCTCAGCCCTCTGCTGGAGCATCTCTCGAACGTCGGGAACCTTCACCTTGCCCGCGACCGGAGGACGGCGATTGTTCCCACCGGGATCGTTGACCCCGATGCCGCGAAGGGCGATGACGCCAAGCGGTATGAGAGCCAGTACCAGCAACGCGAGCAGCAGCCACGGCACTACCCTCCGCTTGCGGCGCCTCCTGGCCGAAGCGTTGTGCGCGGGTCTCCGGTTCGGAGGTGGGCTCGGTCTGTCCGGCTGTGTCGTGGGGGCATCGCCGTTCGGCCCTGATGGGGGTAGGGCGACGGCTATGGGGAGACCAGCCCCCATTCTACGGAGGTCTTCGATCAGGTCCCACGCGTCGGCGTAGCGGTCGTCTGGGTTCTTGGCAAGGAGCTTCAGTACCAGTGCGTTCACGCCGTCAGGGAGATCCGGCCTGATCCCACTCGGGGGCGGCGGCGATTCGTTTACGTGCTTCATGGAGACGGTGATGGGGCTCTCACCCTGGAACGGCAGCCTCCCGGTCAACATCTCGAAGAGGACCACGCCGAGGGAATACAGGTCGGTCCTCTGGTCCACGCGCTGCCCGAGCGCCTGCTCCGGGGACATGTATCCTGCTGTACCGAGCACCCTTCCCGTGCGGGTGGCCGTGGTGGCTGCCGCCGCGCGGGCGATGCCGAAGTCAGCCACCTTCGCCCCGCCGGACTCCGAGATGAGGACGTTGTGCGGTTTGATGTCGCGGTGGATCACACCGCGCTCGTGCGCCGCGCCAAGGGCTTCGGCTATCTGGATGGCAAGCCCCGCCGCGTCCTCGGGGGAGAGCTGGCCTTCGTGCGTGATGCGCTCCTTGAGCGTACCGCCCGGCACGTACTCCATCGCCATGTAGGCGGCCCCGGTCTCGGTCTCTCCCCTGTCGTATACCTGCACGATGTTAGGGTGCGAGAGGGAGGCGGCGCTGCGGGCCTCGCGCTTGAAGCGGTCAACGAACTCCTCGTCGCTTGCGAAGTATTCCCACAGAACCTTCAGCGCCACGTCCCTGTCGAGAACCTCGTCGTGCGCCAGATACACCCTGGCCATGCCTCCGTCACCAAGCGCCCGGAGTATGCTGTAGCGGTTGTCCACGATGGTTCCCTGCATGCCTCCATAATACCGGAACTCCGCCAGGATAGCCCCTCCCGAACGAGGCTCCTGATATATTGTCCCATCAGGCAAACGATGGGAAGAGAGGCGCGATGACGACGGTCCGTGAGGCAACCCTGGATCTCCTGCGCGAGCTGAATATGACCACGGTCTTCGGTAACCCCGGCTCTACGGAACTACCCTTCCTCAATTACTTCCCTGATGATTTCCGCTACGTCCTGGGATTGCAGGAGGCGAGCGCCCTCTCGATGGCCGAGGGATACGCCAGGGGCACAGGCAATGCCGTCCTCGTCAACCTGCACACTGGACCCGGCCTCGGAAACGCGATGGGCAACATGGTTACCGCCTGGCACAACAAAACCCCGCTCGTCATAACCGCGGGACAGCAGGATCGCCGCCACATCGCCCTCGAACCGCTTCTCACCGGAAACCTCGTGGAACTGGCGCGGCCATACGTCAAGCGCAGCCACGAGCCGTACCGCGCCGAGGACGTTCCGGGGGAGATCCACCGCGCCTACCACACGGCCATGCAGAACCCGCGCGGTCCCGTCTTCGTCTCCATCCCGATGAACGACTGGGACGCCGAGGCCGAGCCTTTCACGGCCCGCGAAATCTCCCATCGCTCCGCCCCCGACCCCGAAGCCCTCCAAAGCGTCGCCAGCGCCCTCGCTGAAGCCAGGCGACCCGTGATCGTGGCGGGCTCAGGCATCGCCCGCGCCGATGCTTTCCACGACGCCGTGGCGCTCGCGGAGAAGCTCGAAGCCGAAGTATGGGCCGAACCAAACTCCCCGCTCTCCGGGTTTCAGCAGGATCATCCGCTCTTCCGGGGGCATCTCGTGCTTGCGCAGAAACCCGTCTCGGAGCTTCTCTCACCGTACGACGTGGTGGTCGTCATCGGCGCGCCGGTCTTCCAGTACTATCCATACGTTCCCGGTCCCGTGGTCCAGGATGGGACGCGACTCTTTCAGGTGACCGACGATCCAGCGGAGGCCCATCGCGCCGCTGCCGGAACCAGCATAGTCGGTGACGTGAAGCTGGCGATCCGGAATCTCACGGAGCTTGTGTCCGGGACCACCAGAAAAGCGCCGGACACGCCGGGGCCGCCGCCGGAGCCGGAGGCCAGCACGCCGATGACCATTGACTACGTGATGCGTGCGATCTCCGACGTCTGCCCTGAAGATACGATCTTCGCCGACGAGTCGGCATCCAGCAAACCCGCGTTTCATCGGTGGATACATCCCTCCCAGCCAGGTGGATACATTACCTCGGCGGCAGGCGGGCTCGGGTTTTGCCTGCCAGCTTCCGTCGGGCTGAAGCTGGCAAGCCCGGAGCGTCCCGTTGTATGCGTGATCGGGGACGGCAGCATCATGTACTCGGTGCAGGCGCTGTGGAGCGCGGCCCGCTACGGCGCGAACGTGCTGGTCGTGGTGGTGAACAACCGCGGATATTCGATCCTCAAAGCCTTCCGCGATTCCGTAGGCATCGGCGACACCGTTCCCGGCCTTGACGTGGGCGACGTGGATTACGTCAAGGTCGCCGAGGGATTGGGCGTCTCGGGGGAGACCGTCGATAAGCCGGATGATCTCCAGGGTGCCCTGAAGCGGGGTCTTAACGCCGGAAGGCCGTACCTGCTGGACGTGATCGTGGACCCAAGCGTCCCGACGCTCCTGAGTTGAGGGAAGAGGGATAGCCCAAGATGGCCGAAGTCTTCGTCGTCGGCTCCATAAACCAGGACTTCGTCCTTAAAGTAGAGCGTCGCCCCGAGCCGGGCGAGACCGTCACCGACGCCGTGCTATCCACCCACCACGGAGGGAAAGGCTCGAACCAGGCCGCCGCCGCCGCGCGCCTCGGGGCCGCGGTCATCATGCTCGGAAGGGTTGGCGAAGACGAGTTCGGCGAACCGCAGTTCGTAAACCTCCGGGATCAGGGCGTGGACACCAGCCTCATCGAACGGCTGGAAGGGTGGAAGACGGGATCTGCCTTCATCACCGTCACCCCCGACGGCGAGAACGTCATCACCGTCGCCCCCGGCGCCAACCGTGGGCTTTCGGACGAAGACATAGAAGCCGCCGCGGACGCCATCGCGGAGGCGGAGATACTCGTCGCCCAGATGGAAGTCTCCCCCGAAACCGTGGCGAAGGCTATCGAGGTCGCCGCCCGCGTCGGAACCCGCGTTCTGGTGAACCTTGCGCCGCCGTTCGAGGTGGGACGGGCTTTCCTGGCGAAACTGGACCCGCTCGTGGTCAACGAACACGAGGCCGCGTTCCTGCTCGGTGAGAAAGTCAAAGGCGTGGAAGGCGCCCTCTCCGCCGCCCCGAGGCTGCTGGAGCTGGGACCACGCTCCGCCGTCGTCACCCTTGGGGCCGAGGGCGCGGTGTTCGCTGAAGGGGATTCCTCAGGTCATCTCCCCGCCCCGCTGGCGAAGGTGGTGGACACCACTGGCGCGGGGGACGCCTTCGTTGGGGCGCTGGCGGTGAGGTTGGCGCAGGGCGCGCCGCTGGAGGAGGCGGTTGCCTACGCCGCGCGGGCAGGCGCTGCGGCAGTCACGCGGGAAGGTGCGCAGGGCTCGCTTCCGACCCACGCTGAGATAGAGGCGATGTAGCGCGGAGGCGTGACGGGGCTAAAGATCCGGCGTCACTAACCACCACCGCCACCCCCGCCTCCATCGCCACCACCGAAACCGCCGCCACCTCCGTTGCCACCCCATCCACCGCCTCCTCCATCGCCGCCTGATCCACCGCCATCACCGCCGCCGCCAGAACCACCATCTCCCCAGAAACCGCCCCCGCTGAGCCCCGAATCTATGGCGGATGAGGCGTCGCTGTGGCTGTCGAAGCCGCCAGGGCCGATGGCGTCGAGGTCCAGACCGCCTGGGTCGTCGTGATGTTGATGATCCTGGTGATCGCCAACTGATGTAGCGCCGATCACGGGAAAGTAGCCAGCAGCGACCCAGTCGTCGCTGGACCGGCGGTACTCCGGGTTTTCGCGGAGGCGACGGACGTCGCGGTGGAGGGGAGGCATGAGGAGTACAGAGGAACCCGCGAGGCCGAGGAACTGGAGCGCCCTGGATGGTTCTTCATCCACCCATCCGGCAAACTGCTCTTCACCCAGCGTCATGCTGCCACGCAGTTCGGCCTTCGCGGCCTCGCCTGAGTGCGTCGGCTCCCATCGCGTTGTCTGGAAGATCCAGAACCTGCGGCGCGTCCTGCGCTCGAAGAGGTTGCGGCTCTGCAGGCCCGTCATGATGCAGGCTTCCACGTATCCCTCGAAAGTTCCATAACGGTTCATCGCTGACCGCGCGAGATCCGGAACCGCCATCTCCGTCCGGCGTCCTCCCGCTGGGCTCGCGACGGGGCCAGTGAACAGCGAGAACACTGCCTCAAGCGGGCGGCTCTCCGGTCGCTCACGGTTCGGACCATATCTCAGAACTGCATATTTACGAGGTCGCCCTGACCTTCCTGGATCTTCGATCTCGGCCAGCTCCAGGCGCCTGCGGGCCACTAGTTCCAGCACTGCCAGCTTGAAGATCTGGCGCGCATCCTTCGGCCCGTACAGCAGCGCGTAGGATTCGGGCGCAGTCAACTCCCAGCGATTCCCGAATCCCATTTCATCCCCGGTCTGCACGGCATACCTCCCGCTCGACGGTGACATTGCGCGAAATTATACAGTTTGGGACTGCCTTGGAAGAATGGCTCTTTTGTACGGTCTATCTGCCTGGAGAATACGCTATCGGCGGGTCGCCGATGCGAAGACGACAGGACCGTACGTTTGTGGCGGGTCAGGGGCGAAGCCCGCGTGGTCCAGGAGGCTGTGCAACTCTTCCCGCTGGAAGAACCGGATGCCGCCGCCTGAGAGGAAACGCTGTATCCGCTGTCCGCGGGCCGTCGTTGCCCGCAGGATGCCCATGATGGCGAGTCTGCCGCCAGGTTCGAGGACGCGTCTGGCTTCGCGGAGGGCGCGTGCCGGATCCCCGAGTTCGTTCAACGTACCGCCGCACACAATCCCCGAGAAGGCGGCGTCAGCGAATGGAAGGTTGTGGACGTCAGCCCGGACCAGAGAGACGGGTGATCCGGTTTTGCGGGAACGGCGTTCCGCCTCCCTCAACATGGAGGGTGAGATGTCCACCCCTATGACCGCGCCCCGCTCGTCCAGAGCGCGGGCCATCTCCCTGGCATAAAGACCGCCGGAGCATCCAAGGTCCAGGTACAGGCCGCCGCGTTGCAAGTGGATGAGATCCGAGATGATCTCGATTTCACGCCCGTTCGGGAAACGTTCGCCCGTCAGGAGGGTCAGGGACCGAACGCGCCACAGGGGTTCGTATCCGCGTCCTGCGCCGGGGAGGAGGTTGGTCAGGTTGGCGACGTTGTGCGCGCCGGTGCTGCGGGGCAGGAGATCCAGATACCCGTACCTCATCCTGTACTCGTCTCCGGTCACGGGTGAGCGGACTTTACCGGCCGATATCTCCCCGTTCTCCTCCACACCCTCGACGTAGACGAGCCCTTCTGTGTCGGATGGACGGGGACGCACGATGGGGAGGAGGTTCCGCCGGAACATCTAGTACAGTGCCCTGTCCGGCGGTTTCTTCAGAATTTTGCCTGAGTCTTGCCTGGTCATGCGAAGGGTTGGCGGACGACGGTCTGGAGGTTCTCCGGCGCGGTTCGGTTGAAGTCTTTCAAGTAGATCTCGTGGTGCCTGCCGCTCAGCTCGCCACCGCGCTCCTCGATGAAACGATGGACTTTCTCCACCGTGGGTCCCTCCTCGGAGAAGGGACCGCGGTGCATGATCTGCGCCGCCCGGCCTTCGTGGAAGGGCTCGAATCGGACGCGCGAAAGGGCCGGGGGCGCTTTCTTCTTCTCGACCTGGCCGCGAGCCTTCTCTACCAGCTCTCGGGTCACGTACTCCTCGGGCTGCATGATCATGGCCGTCCACTTCCAGCCGCTCTTGTCATCCACGCTGAACCAGCTCATGTCATCGGTCCACCACAGTCCTTCGAGCGGCATGACGCCGTAGTCCACCTCAGCGGTCTTCTTGACCATGAACTTGAGCGCGTAGGAGAGGGCGTAGAGCGCCTCGACCGCCTCCCTGAATTCCGCCGAGGTGTTTGGGTCTCCTGCTCCATCAGCCATGAGGAAGCGCATCTCCGGCGCCTCGACCTCGACAACCTCCTTCGCCGAGGGCTTGTAAAGGTGCTTGAGCGCCTTCCCGAGATCCACCTTCTCCATCCCGATACCTCCTCTAGCGGCGCCTGCGGTCCCGCGCCCGCTGGATCCTCACGTCGAAGCCCCGCACCGAATCAACGAACGCTCCCGTATCACCGGCTCTAGGCGCTGCTTTGATGATCGGATAGTCGCCCTCGTGGAAGACCAGCGGACCCTTGCGCGTATCTCCCAGCCTGACCTCGACGACGCGTCCGAGGAACAGGTCGTGGTCGCCGCCGGGATACGTGGCCTCCAGCTCGCATTCGATGACCGCGATGGCCCCGGCGGCGAGTGGGGCGCCGGTAGTGCCGTAGCCGCCGCCCAGGGAGTGGACGGCGTGCAAACCGCTGGACCTCTCGGGTGAGGCGAAAAGCCTGCTCAATCCTTCCTGATCGTCGGCCAGAATACTCGCGGCAAAGTACCCCTCTTCCCGGATGCGGGGGTTCAGGCGGGCGTCCTTGTGGACGCTCACCAGGAAGAGCAGCGGGTCGAGCGAGACGGAGAGCACGGCGTTCGCCGTCATCCCTTCAGCCCGTTCTTCCCTTCCCGAGGTCACCACGGTCACGCCCGTCGGAAACTGGCTCATCGCGGCGCGCAGTGCGTCGGGGTCGGCCTCCCTGGCTTCCCCGAACCCCGTATTGTCCGCGCCGCGCGTTTTATCCGATGGCATCCAGGACGCTCCCGTTCAAACTTGCCTCGACGATGGCCAGCAGGCTACTACGCGCGAGTCTACCCAACAAGGTTCACCTTCACGTATCTGGGTTCTCCGCAAGGTCTCCCGGCCACCACAACTCGACCGTCTCCCGATCCGAGCCGTACCAGCGGCCCAGTCGCCGGTTGTGATGGACGCCTTCGATGACCTCGGGGGTCGAGCCAGGCAGCAACGCGGTTGACACCGGCACTACACCGTCTCCCGCTGTCCGGCCGTCCTCGACCAGACGTTCGTAGCGACGTCTGATTTTGGGCGAAGATGCGCCGTCCATCGCGTCTCCGGCGACCGAGAGGTAGCGTATGCCGCCGTCTTTGTGCAGTGCGCCGGGGAAGAGATCGTTGACCAGGGTGATGGGGGCTGGTCCCTTCTTCTCCGTAGTGTGGGGCGTTCCGAGTGTGATCAGGGCCGACACCCGCCTGTGCCCGGAGTACCGGCGTCCGCCGTATGGAGGATCTCCACCGAGGTATACCCGGCAAGCGAGGCCGCCCGCGGAATGCCCGATCAAAACCACCTTCTTCGATTCGCTCCCAAGCAAAGCTCGATCCACGGCGCTCGCGACCTCGAAGACCAACTGACCATATCCCCGGAACGCACCCAACGCCCAGTCGAGCGGTGTGATCCTGGCAACGTATACCTCTGAGTCGGAGATTTCTCCCAGTATCCTGGCAAAATCTCTGTAGCTCCGGGGCCACCACGTCGCCCCGCCGACCACGACTATGGGTTCGCCCGTCATGCTGACGAGTATACCCACGCAGAGGACCGGACTTCTCCCTCAGACAATGCTCGCCTGTATGCCGTCGAGGACGAACTGGACGGCGAGGGCCGCGAGCAGCACGCCGAGCACGCGGGAGAGGACGTTCGCCCCAGTCTCCCCAAACAGTCCCATCACGCGGGAGGCGAGGAGCAGGGATACGAGCGTGAGGAGGAGGACGACCAGGAGCACGCCCGCGAATACGCCCACTTCCGCTGGAGTTCTGCCACCCGTGTACAGGAGGACCGTGGTGATAGCGCCGGGTCCGGCTATCAGGGGAATCGCGAGCGGGAACACGGAGACGTCGCCCTCGAAGGAATCTTCCTCCTGCTCGCGTATGGTTTTGGAGCGCATGCCTGAAGGGCGGGCGAAGATCATGTCGAGCGCAAGCAGGAAGAGCAGCATGCCGCCCGCTATACGGAAAGCTGGGAGCGTAATGCCAAGGGCTTCGAGCAGAACGTCCCCGGCGAGCGCGAACACGAAGAGGATGGCTGAGCCCAGGATCGTACCCCTTATGGCTGTCTCGCGGCGGCGTTCGGCCGAATATCCCTTGGTGAGCGCGGCGAAGATCGGGGCGAGACCAAGTGGGTCCACGACCACGACCAGCGTGACGAAGGAGTTGAAGATGAACTCTTGCATGATCCGGGATTATATAAGCAGCCTGGGGGATATGGTCCCGGTAGCAGATCAGGCTCTCGGGTAAGATGGAAAAGAAGGGTGTTATGAACAGAAAAGGGGTGGGTGTATGAAAGCGGTCATCATGGCCGGTGGGAAAGGTACGCGGCTCAGGCCGCTGACTAGCAACCAGCCAAAACCCATGATCTCGATAGCAAACAAGCCCTGCATGGAGCACATCGTGAACCTGCTCCAGCGCCACGGGCTCACGGATATCGTGGTCACCGT
>JACDAR010000132.1 GCA_013695335.1 Rubrobacter sp. | reverse complement strand
GTGGCGGGCTGATCGTTTCCTAGCGCTGATCCATCGGCACGTAATCGGCCTCGCGGGGACCAGTGTAGATCTGGCGCGGGCGTGCGATCCTGAACTCCTCGTCGTCCATGAGCTCAAGCCACTGGGCGGTCCAGCCTGGGGTCCGCCCGATGGCGAACATCACGGTGAAGGCGTCAGTGGGGATGCCCATTGCCTCGTAGATGATCCCGGACCAGTAGTCCACGTTCGGATAGAGCTTGCGATCCGTGAAGTACTCGTCGTCGAGCGCACGCTTTTCGAGCTCTATTGCAACGTCGAGGAGCGGGCTCTGCGTGCCTGTCGCATCCAGCACTTCGTCCACGTGCGAACGGATTATCCTGGCCCGCGGATCGTAGTTCTTGTAGACCCTGTGCCCGAAGCCCATCAAACGCTCGTTGCCGTGCTTGACGCCTTCGAGGAAGTCGGGGATGTTATCCACCTTCTCTATGCGCTGGAGCATCTTGAGCACTGCCACGTTTGCCCCGCCGTGCGAAGGCCCGTAGAGTCCGGCGACGCCTGCGGCGACGGAGGTAAACGGGTCGTTGATGGCGCTCCCCACAACCCTCACGGCGGCGGCCGAACAGTTCTGCTCGTGGTCGGCGTGGAGCATGAAGAGCACGTCGAGCGCCTTCTCGATGCGTGGATCAGGCTCGTAGCGGGGCTCGGCCATCTTGAAGAGCATGGAGAGGAAGTTGCCCGTGTACGTGAGATCGTTGTCAGGGTAGACGTAGGGCAGCCCGAGGCTGTGCCTGTAGGCGAAGGCGGCGAGGGTCGGCATCTTGGCTATGAGGCGCACGGCCGAGACGTAGCGCTGGTAATCGTCGTTCGTGTCGCGGGCCTCCGGGTAGAAAGTGGAGAGGGCGCCCACGGATGCCAGCAGCATGCCCATAGGGTTAGCATCGTGGCGGAAGCCGTCCATGAAACGCTTGATCATCTCGTGGACGTAGGTGTGGTGGGTGACGTCGTGGACCCACCCGTCGTACTCTTTCTGGGTCGGTAGATGACCGTACAGAACCAGGAACGCGACTTCCAGGAAGTTGGAGTGTTCCGTCAGTTGCTCGATGGGGATGCCCCGATGCTCCAGAATACCCTTCTCGCCGTCGATGTAGGTGACGGCGCTACGGGAGCTAGCCGTGTTCGTGAAGCCGGGATCGTAGGTCATCAGGCCAAAATCTTCCTCGTCCACCTTGATCTGGCGGAAATCCATAGCCCTGACCGTGCCGTCCGTGATCTCGACGTCGTAACTCTTGCCAGTCCGGTTATCGGTAACGCTCAGGCTCTGGTCGCCTTCGACGGTCGAAGCCCTGCCATCCTGCGCGCCGCGTGGCTCCTCACTCACCCTCGTGCCCCTTTCTCGAAGCTAGCTAATTATCAGACACTAGATGCCTTCTGCCTATAGCCATACCTTAGCACACCACGCTCCTTTTCCCTCAGCCAGAAGGAGAGCCGCGAGCCTGGGAAAGCGGGATTGTCAAACAGACCTCCGGAAAAACCCTGGCGCACCACGGTCGTCGCGAAACCCGGCGGCCATCGGGCCGTATACGAGTACTAGAATCGAGAAGGAGAACGCAGATGAGCGATGAGTCATCGAACTACGGGTTGCAAAGGGAGTACGACCCTTACCGCGGGCCGTTCCCCGATCTTCGTCCGCCCCGGGCCGAGATCTCCTCGTCCAACGAGCGGACCTGGGCGGCGCTGGCGCACCTGAGCATCTTCCTGAACCTCTTCACAGGGTTTCTGGGGCCTGTGGCGTCGGGTTTGATCTGGCTGGTACACAGAGATAGATCCCGCGTCGTGGCCTTGCACGCGCTGCGCTCCACCGTGTATCAGGTAGCCTGGCTAGCCGTCATGGCCATTGGATGGCCGATCACCTTCGCCCTGATGCAGATCCTGATCGGCTTCCTGCTGGTGCCGGTGATGCTAGTCCTGTCCGTCGCCCCGTTCGTATACGCCCTGCGGGCGGCCCACGAAGCCTACACCGGAAGGTCATTCCACTACCGTGGACGCTGGTCCTCCTGCTCATACCGCAGCGGCCGATCCTCCCAGTACGTGTAGCGAACGGATGCTCTAGTGCGGCGTGCGGACGCCGTACTCGTAATCTCCCCGGATGAGGCGTCCTTCCTCGAAGCGGCCGAGATCATACCCCTCCATCTCCGGCCGCTTCGGGGCGCCATCCACGACCCAACGGGCGACTTCGGCCCCGACGGCAGGGGCTTTCTTGAAGCCGGTCCCACTCCATCCAGCCGCGAGAAATAATCCTTCCGGCCCTTCGGGACCAAGGATCGGCCTTCCATCAGGCGTCATGTCAAGCACGCCAGAACGCCCTGAGCGGTACGGCGCTCCCTCCATCGCCGGGATGCGACGACAGACCATCCGGGACGCTTTCTCGATGAAGTCAGCATCCGGGTCCACGTCCTGCTCGTCTGGATCACCGAGCCACTCCAGGCTGGAACGGCTGCCGACGAGGGTGGCGCGTTCGGCCGTGGGCCTGGCGTAGAATCCCTCGACGGTATCTATGATGGTCAGGTGCGTGGGCAACGAGTATGGTCGCTCGAACAGGGCCACACGCACCCTGGCTGGATGAATCGGGAGGTCCAGTCCCACACTCCCTGCGATTGGTACGGACCATGCCCCGGCGGCGAGAACCACGACGGGAGATTCCACATCGCCTTCGTTGGCACGCACACCCCGCACCTCTCCCCCGCGCTCCAGGATACCCGTCACGCGCTGGCGCTCGAAACGCGCCCCGAGAGATTCTGCCGCCCGCAGGAAACCGACGGCCGTTGCCGTAGGGTCCGCGTATCCGCCGCGCGGCTCGTATGCCCCCAACGTCACGCCGCTCATGCTCAGCGCGGGATCTATTTCCCGGAGATCATGTGGCGTGACGAGGTTCGTTTCAACCCCGATCTCGCGCTGCATCGCCACGTTGTGTCGCAAGGCTTCTTCGTTCTCCCCGTCGGCCAGATAGGCGAAGCCAGTGCGGGTGAAGCCGCATCCGCCACCGACCCGGTCCCCCCACGGCTCGAAGTATTCCGTGAGGCTCTCCCAGGCCAGGCTCGTCTCAAGTTCCGTCGGGTAATGGGCGCGGACGAGGGCGCCGGAACGGGCTGTAGATCCAGCGGCGGGGCCTTCGCGGTCGAGAACCAGCGTATCCACGCCACGCTCCGCCAGGTGAAAGGCGATGCTCGCGCCAACCACTCCGGCCCCGACGACTATGGCTTCGGCCATCACGCCTGAACCTTCATTCATCGCAGGGCTTCCAGGTTGCGGTTGATCCTGTCGAGATCGAACGTCACCGGATCGAAGTCTCCTCCCACCCACTCGATCATTTCTTCGTGGTCCGGGTGCTCTTCGTCCTCGATGGCTTCCAGCATCATGTAGTAGCCTGGGATGCCGCCGCAATCCTCCGGCGGGGCGGCGTATTCACCTCCGACGCAGACCGGATCGGGTACCCCTTCCTCTGGAGACAGGATCTCCTCGACCATAATGCCATGCTCCCATCCGTCGCCGATGTCGTACTCGTAGATCAGACGGTCGTCGGGATCGGGGATCACCCCCCGCAGCGTGGTAGTTCTCTCGCTCTCCGGGTCCGGCATGAAGTCCTCATCTACGCCGTAGCGCCTATCGTCCGTTACGAACTGGTGCATGTGGTAGTTCTCCCAGTCCATTACCGTCTGGATGACGTGGTGCAACTCCTCCAGGTTGGACTCACCGGAGAGCCTAACCCGGCGCCAGATCAAAGGCTCGCTTGCCAGGAGCATAACCCGGATTTCATGGATGGTTCCTTCCGTACTCACGCGCCCTCCGCTTCCTTTCGCCGTTAGAACTGGTGTCGCCGCTGGAGGTGTCGCTCTATGAGACGATAGAGATGATCTTCGAGTTCTTGCTGGGCGTTCATCACCTCTGGAATGAGCCGCCTTTTTTCTTCAATTGAGCCGGAATTTATGTTCTCGAAGATCCTGTCCCGCCCATCCATCCGTCCAACGAGGTCTGCGAGGTTCTCCCTATGTTCGGGCGCTACGTTGGGTTCCAGTTCCAGAAAGAAGCGATCTTCGATGTCGCGCTGCCTGTGTAGAATCTCCAGAACGCGCTCCAGATCCAGGTCGCGGGTGCGCTGCTGGTCGAGCTCCCTTTGCAGATCTCCGACGAGGGTGTCCTGGTCGAGTTGCTCGAACGGCTGATCGGCTTCGACGGTGATCTCATGCAGCCGCGCCTGGGTGCGCGTGCGCTTCATCCCTTCCAGGACCCGCTCCCGGCGACCTAGCGTCTCCCCGAGTTCGCCAAGCAGCCGGTTCAGCTCTTGTTCGTGATCCGGATTCTCCCTAACCATTCGCTCCTCCGGTTCGCGGCCTTCCATCCCTTCAGGATAAACTCTGCGCAACCGGCCGTCCGATGAAGCCTGTTAGGTCCCCACACCGGATGTAGAGCGTACCGCCTCCAGATACCGAAGCACCTCGTCCACGCCAACCACATCGCCGTACTTGGCGTCTATGTCGTAGAGGTTGGCGTCGTGGGCCTCCTGGTTGCGGTCGCCGACGGCCTCGCGCGGTACGACGGGCCGGTAGCCATACTGGAGGGCGTCAACAGCGGTCGCCCGGACGCAGCCACTAGTCGAAGCGCCGGTGACGATGAGGGTGTCCACCCCGGCGGCTGCCAGGAGGCTCGGGAACCCCGTGCCGTAAAAGGCCGAGGCGAAGAGCTTGTTGAGGACGGGTTCGCTCTCGCGCGGGGCTATGCGGGGGTCTATCTCTCCCCATCGGCTGCCCGCTTCGAGGGTGAGGAGCGCGGGGACCTTGTCTATGAAGGCGGCGGCCGTGAGTTTGTCTGACTCGCGGTAGGCGATGGTGGTGAAGACTACCGGTATCTCCGCGCCTCGGGCAGCTTCGAGGAGCTTACGGATGTTCTCCACCGGGCCTTCGAGGTCGCAGGCGAGCGGGGATTCGGGGTCTGTAAAGCCGAGGGTCATGTCCACGACGATGAGGGCCGGGCGGCGGCCGAAGCCTCCCCGCCCGCCGAAGCCCTCGATGTGTGGGGTGCTCATCCGCCGCTGTTCGTCCGCGCCGCGCCGAGCTCGCCGGAGAGCCACTCGTTGAACCGGCGGCGGGTCTCGGCGATCACGCGCCGCTGTTCCTCCAGCGCCGGGAGATCTCCATGGTCGAAGCCCGGCAATTCGCCCCGGCTGCTTCGCAACTCCCCGCGCTTTGACGCGGTGGCATCGGCATCCACCTTGCCATCGGCGACTACGACGCCGTGGTCGCTCGCGGCGGCCTCGGGGCTGACGAGGCCCCAGCGGACATCCTTCGCCACGGCTTCGGGATCGCGCTCCAACGGGTCGCCGACGCCACCTGCTCCGGCCGTCTCGAACACGAGCCGGTCGCCCACGTAGACTGGAACGTCGCGCACCTTGGACGGAAGTTCGATCTCCTCTCCGTCCTTCCGGATCAGGGTCTTCCTGGACGACGCGCCGGGTTTCCCTCCGGCGACGCCGTATGGAAAAGTGTGGGCGCGGTCGTCCTGGTACGTGATGCTGCCATCAGAGAGGAAACGGTACACCTTCTTTATGCCACACCCGCCGCGAAACTCCCCCGCGCCGCACGAGTCCCGGCGGGCCGAGTATTCGTCCACGATCATGGGGTAGTACGTCTCCATGTACTCGGCGGGGACAGCGAGAAACTCCGGCCACCAGCTATGGCCGTCGAGGCCGTCCTTGCCAGGGATGGCCGGTATCCCTCCGTACAGGATCTCCATGGTCTGGAAAGGCTCGCCGCCATCCTTGACGCCTGAATACACGAAGTTCGGGCTCGTACCGTATGAGCCAGAGACGTTGAAGCCTATGGCCTTTGCGTACACAGCGCCGAGCACATCGAAGAGGCGGGCCATGACCACGAGACGGTTGGAGAGCGGGGCTGGCTCCTTCGGGCGCAGGATGCTGCCGTCTGGGATGTTCACTTCGATGATGTCGGCGTAGCCGTCGTTGAAGAGGATGGTGGGATCGACGGCGGAGATCAGGAACACCCCCGCGAACATCTGGAACATCTCCTTGTTGAGCAGGAAGTTGACGGGGCCCGGCACCTGATCGTCGCTTCCGGCCCAGTCCAGATGCAGGGTATCCCCCTCGCGCCACATCGCGAGCTTGAGTTTGATCGGCCCGTTGCCCAGCCCATCATCGTCCGTGTAGTCCTCGAACTCGAAAGTCTGGTCCTCGGGGATGAGCTGCCTGATCAGGCTGATAATGCTCGTCCGCGTTCGGTTCAGAAGCGCGTCACACGCTTCGAGATACGTGTCCTTGCCGAAGCGGTCGCAGATGTCCTTGACTCTTTGCGCACCGGCCGCCGTCCCCGCAGCTATAGCCATCACGTCGGCCCGGGTCTCGCGCGGGGTGCGCGAGTTGTGGCAGAAGAAACGCAGGACCTCCTCGTTGAGTTTACCCGCGTTGTAAAGCTTGACGGGCGGCATTCTGACGCCCTCCTCAAAGATGGAGCGGGCGTCTATGGGGATGGAGCCGGCGGTGCTCCCACCCACATCCATCAGGTTGCCCCACTGCAGGGCGTAGCCGATGCGTTCGTCGGAGTGGAAGATCGGCCTGACGAGCAGTATGTCGGGGAGATGAGATGTGCTCCCCTCCATCATGTACGGGTCGTTGGTGGCGATTACATCCCCGTCCTTGAGCTCCCCGACCGTGTAAGGCGAGTTCTCCAGTACGGTGTCCACAGGGCTGCCGAACTGGCCCACGATCATGCGCCCTTTCCTGTCGGCTATGAGGGGAAACTCGTCGGCCTGCTCCCGGATGACGGGGCTCACGGCGGTGGTAACGAGCACCCGGTCCATCTCGTGGCGGATGTTCTTCAGCGCGTTCTCGATGATGTCCAGCGTCACGTGGTCTATGTCGTGCTCGCGGACGAAGTCTGGCAGGGCTTGTTTCTGGGTCGTCAATTTATGCCTCCTGTATGAAATGACGTGAGTAGTGAGTCGTGTTTTCTCGACTTACGATTCACGACCTCACGACTCACGATCTTCCTCGATAAGGATGTTCCCGAAGCGGTCCACCGTGCCCCGGTAGCCAGGCTCTATAACCGTGGTCGTGTCGTCCTGCACAACAACAGCAGGCCCGTCCACGTTGTCACCGGGACGGAGCTTGCCCCGGTAGTGGATCGGGGTGTCCAGCCATTCGCCACCAAAGTACACCCGGTCTTCACGCAGCACAGATCCCGAACCATCTTCGGATATCCTGTCCTCGCTCTCGACGAGGCTTACGCCCCTTATGGTTCCGCGCCCGACGACACGGATCGTGGCGATCTCCAGCGGCGAATCCGGAAGGTCGAAGTTGTAGCGCTGGCGATGCGCCTCCTCGAACCGCCCGCGCAGGAAGGCGCTGTCATCACCCTTCAGTTCGTCCAGCTCGAAGCGGCAGGGGATCTGGATGTTCTGCATGTAGTAGCGGCAGTCCGCGTACAGGTCGAAGCGTTTGTTCTCCCCGGCGACACCCTCGCCATCCAGCCATTCGTCCGCCTGGGATACGAGTCCCTCCACAGTCGCCTTCAGGTCGGCGGCCGGCGTCTCCTCGGCGGTTCGCAGGTACGTCTCCGGGAACTCGTTCTGGATGTCGGAGGAGAGGAAGCCGAAGGCGCTCATCACACCTGGGGTGGGAGGTACGATCACGGACCGCGACCGGATAAGCCGCCCGAGGGCGTTGGCGTGCATTGGGCCTGCCCCGCCGAACGCCACAAGCCCGAACTCCCTGGGATCGTGCCCGCGCTCCACGCTCACCACGCGCAGCGCCGCGTGCATGTTCTCGTTCACTACCGCCAGGATAGCCTCAGCCGCCTCCTCGACGCCCATGCCCAGCGGCTCCGCGACGGTCTCCACCGCCTTGCGTGCCGCTTCTTCATCCAACGCCAGCGTGCCGCCGAGGGCCACGCCAGGCGGGATGCGGTGCAAGACCACGTTGGCGTCCGTGACGGTCGGGGCCTCGCCGCCTTTGCCGTAGGCGGCAGGGCCTGGGTCAGCGCCCGCGCTCGCCGGGCCTACCTGCAAAGCGCCGCTCGCTGAGAGGAAGGCGATGGACCCACCCCCAGCCCCGACGCTGTGTACGTCCACCGCTGGGGATTTGAACTGGAAGTAGCCGAGCTGGATGTCCCGCCGAACCGGCGTCTCGCCGTCCCGGCAGAGCGACACGTCCGTGGAAGTGCCGCCCATATCGAAGGTCAGGATGTCGGGGACGCCCATTTCGCGGGCCAGGTAAGCCGAGCCCGTGACGCCGCCGGACGGTCCTGACAGGGCTATCTGGATCGGACGCTCCGAGACCGCCTGCGTGCTCATCGCCCCACCGTCGGAGCGCACTATGGAGAGCCGGCCACCGAAGTTTTTCTCCCGCATCGAGGACTCGAAGTTACGCATGTATAGCATCGTGCGCGGCTGCACCGCCGTGTTCACAACGGTCGTGAGCGTGCGTTCGTACTCGCCGTACTCCTGCCCGATGTCCGCCGAGATGGAGACCGAGAGATCCGGATACGCCTCGCGCACGATGTCCCGCGCCCGCCGCTCGTGCGCCGGGTTGACGTAAGAATTGAGAAATCCGATGGCGAGCGACTCCACGCCCCGGTCCACCAGCTTCGCGACCGCCTCGCGCACCCCTTCTTCGTCCAGTTCCGTCAAGATGCTCCCGTCGGGTCCGATGCGCTCGGAGATACCGATTGTGTCCGTGGGGTCGGCGGGCGGGTCCGGTTTCTGAAGGGCCATCCAGCCGTAGAGCGGGCCTGGCGTCCAGGCGCGGGCGAGGAGGAGAACCTGCTCGTGGCCCTTCGTTGCCAGCAGGCCGACGCGCGAGCCGGTGTTCGTCAGGATCATATTCGTCACCACGGTAGTGCCGTGGAAGAGGAGGTGAAGATCCGTGAACCCGATGCCGACCTTCTCGCACACAGCCTCCATCCCCTCGACCACACCCCGCGAAGGATCGTCCGGCGTCGAGAGTACCTTGCCCTCGGTCAGACTGCCGCTCTCCTCGTCGAAGACCAGCACGTCCGTGAAGGTCCCGCCGACATCCACCGCTACGTTGTACATTTGTCGCTCCCTTCGGTCGCTCAGGCTTCAGGTATCAGGTTTCGGCTTTCAGGTTTTTGGGCCCGGTTGCGCCGCTTCCTGGCCGGGACAACGATTGCCGGATGAGCTCCGATACGGTCAACATCGACGCTTCGTGTTTTGTTCTTTGCCTGATACCTGAAGCCTGTCACCTGAAACCTCATCCAAAGTTGCCCGCCCTGTACACCCGTCCAGGCAACTCCTTTTCAAGCCGCTTCGACAACCACTCGGCTACACCGATGAGCGCTTCGAGATCTATCCCGGTTTCGTGGCCCATGCCGTGCAGCGTGTATACGAGGTCCTCCGTGGAAATGTTGCCCGTCGCCCGCGGCGCGAAGGGACAGCCTCCGGTTCCGCCGACGGAGGCATCGAGCACCGTGGCCCCGCTCTCGACGGCGGCGACCGCGTTGGCGATCCCTGTGTGGCGCGTGTCGTGGAAGTGACAACCGACCGTGACGCCATGCTCCATAACGCCAGCGACCAGTTCCCTTACCTGACTAGGAACTCCGACGCCGATGGTGTCGGCAAGTACGATCTCATCTGGCTGAGACTCCGTGACTTTCTCGGCTATGCGCAGGACGAGATCCCGCACCACCCTCCCCTCGAACGGGTCGCCAAACGCGACGGAGAGCGTGACGGAGACGCGCACCCCATCCAGCCGCGCCCGTTCGACGAGCCGTGCGGCGAGCGCCGTCGCGTCAGCGACCGTGGTGTTCTGGTTTTTCGCGGCGAAGGTCTCCGTGACGGGGAAGGCGTAGCGCACCTCATCCACGCCAGCCTGGACTGCCCGCTCGTATCCTTTCTCGTTGAGGACGAGCCCAGCGTATACGGTGCCTGGACGGCGATCCAAGTGCTCCATAACCTCCTCGGCCCCGGACATCTGCGGCACGCGCTTCGGGTTGACGAAGCTGGCCGCCTCGACGCGCGGAACGCCGCAGGCGGCGATCCGGTCGCACAGTTCCGCCCGGACTTCCGGCGTGAAGGCCCTGTCTTCGTTCTGAAGTCCGTCGCGGGGGCCGACGTCCACGATCTCCACGCGCATCAGACGATTCCCCGCTCCCGCAACCCTTCGCGCTCTTTCTCAGCCAGGCCGAGAACCTCTCCCATCACCTCGTCGTTGTGCTGGCCGAGGGCTGGTCCCGTCCAGCGGACCTCGCCTGGCGTTTCGGTGAGGCGCGGCACCACGTTCTGCATGGGGAACGGTCCTATCTCCGGGTCATCGACGGTGACGACGTTCCCGCGCGCCTCGTAGTGCGGGTCTTCCATCATGTCCCTCGCGGTGAACAGTTTGCCTGCCGGGACGCTCGCCTCCCTCATGGCTTCGATCACGTCGTCCGCGGTTCGTTCTCCCGTCCAGGCTGAGATCATATCGTCCAACTCTTCCTGATGCTCGCCCCGGGCGTTGTGGGTGGCGTAGCGTTCGTCTTCGGCCCACTCGGGTTTGCCGAGGGCCTTGGCGAACCGCCCGAATACGGTGTCGGCGTTCGCCCCGATCACCACGTAATCCCCATCTTCGGTGGGATATGTATTCGAAGGCGCGACGAACGGCAGGATGGCCCCGGTGCGCCCGCGGACGTTCCCGGCCAGCGCGTACTCTGGGATGGTGCTCTCCATGAGCGCGAGGACCGCTTCGTAGATGCCAACGTCCACCACCTGCCCGCGGCCCCCGCGTACTTCGCGGTTGAAGAGGGCAGTAACCGCGCCGAGGGCGCCGAACGTCGCAGCGAGCGAGTCTCCGAGGCTGATGCCCACGCGCGGCGGCGGACGGTCGGGGAAACCGGTGACGTGGCGTATGCCGCCCATGGCCTCGCCGATGGACCCGAATCCCGCCTGATCCCTGTACGGCCCCGTCTGCCCATACCCCGAAACCCGCACCATGACGAGGCCGGGGTTGGCCTCGCTGAGATCCTCGTACCCCATCCCCCATCGTTCCATCGTGCCCGGCCTGAAGTTCTCGACCACGACGTCGGCCCCGGTGATGAGCCTCCGCGCGAGGTTCTGCCCCTCCTCCTCCCGCAGGTTCAGGGTGACGGATTTCTTGTTGCGGGCGATGATCGGCCACCAGAGGGTCTTGCCTTCCTTGCGGTTGCGGCCCCACTGGCGCATCGGATCGCCCTTACCGGGAGGTTCTATCTTTATGACCTCAGCGCCGAAATCCGCGAGTAGCTGGCCGCAGAAAGGCCCGGCGAGCAGGCTCCCCATCTCTATGACCCTGACGCCATCCAGCGGACCGGTCAACGGTTCTCTTCCAGTTGATCTTCTTTCAATGCCATTATTACGAAGTCCCTCCCCTCGTAGACGTGTTCGCGCATGACGATTTCAGCCCTCTCGGCGTCCCCGGACTCCAGGGCCTTGAGGATCTGACGATGATAATGATTGGATACCATCCGCTCGTGCGACCCGTACCAGAAGAACGCCTTGAACACGAGCGGCAGTTCGACCGTGCGCCTGAGAAGCCGTTCCAACCGCTGGTTGCGACTCGCGGTCAGGATGATGCCGTGGAACTCGTTGTTCAGGGCGACTAGGAGCCGTATCTCTTCATCGCGCCCCGCGAACTCCCT
>JACDAR010000103.1 GCA_013695335.1 Rubrobacter sp. | reverse complement strand
GGCCACGTCTTGCGGCGTTTCGACGCTGGCGGTAGCGGCCTCGTGGCTATCTGGTACGGGTTCATGCTCACCGCCGTGCTGTTCGTGCCGTTGGCGATCCTGGTGCACAAGGTTCTGGCGCGTCAGGACACGCCCTACATGGCGGTCGCAGCCGCCTTTGGGGTCGTCGGTGGGGTGGTGCAGTTTCTCGGCCTCGTTCGCTGGCCGTTCCTGGTCCCATACCTGGCGGATACCTACCTCGATCCAGCATCAAGTGGGGCCACCAGGGAGTCGGTCGCCGTTGTTTTTCAGGCGTTCAACCAGTACGCGGGGGTCGGGGTGGGAGAGAACCTCGGTTACCTCTTCACCGGCCTGTGGACCCTGTTGGTCGCGATGGCAATGTTCGGATCGCCGCTGCCGTTCAGAAGGTGGCTGGCCCTCCTGGGGGTGGTGTCGGCGGTCGGCATAGTGATCGGCATACTCGAGCCGGCCGGATTCGAACCCGCCGCGAACATCGTGGTGGTCGGTTATGTCCTGTGGTCGATCTGGCTTGCCCTGACCGGCATATTACTTCTGCTTCCCGGGTCCATCAGGAACCGGGCGCCCCAGAGTAACCAGGCAGGAGATCCAGCCCCCAGGATCGAAAGTCTTGCGGGGAGCGATCTTGACCGTTAGCGGCGAGCCAGGGGCGGTCGGGTGGCGGTTCTTACCCTGGTGGATGCTCGCCTTCCTTGGCTTCCCGCTCGGCGGGCTGTTGGCGCTCGTGCTGGTGGGCTCGGTGGACGGGGCGGCGTCCGGCGCGCTCGCTGCAGCCCTGGCGGGAGCGGTGATCGGGGCGGCCCAGTGGTTGGTGCTTCGGAGGTACTTGAGGGTGGGTGCTGGGTGGGTGCTATCCACTGCTTTGGGCGTGGCGATAGGCGACGGCGTAGGGGCTCTGCTCACCGGAGCGGGGACGGGGATAGGAGATCTGCTAATCACTGGCCTATCTACTGGCGTTGCGGTGGGGCTGCTGCAGTGGGCGCTCCTGAGGGGGCACGTCCGGGCTGCGGGGCTGTGGGCGCCGGTGGCGGCGGCAGCCTGGCCGGTCGGTTGGACGGTGACGTGGGCAGTTGGCGTGGACGTCGAGCGGGGCTACGCCGTGTTCGGCTCGACGGGTGCGCTGGTATTCGCGGCGATTACCGGCGTGGCGATGCTACTCCTGCTCCGCATTCGAACACGCTAACTCGACGTTCGACAAGGCATCTGGGCAAACAACCAAGGAGAGGAGAAACAAAATGACCGACAACGGCGAGCTTCACGTCGTCTTCGGCACGGGGCCGGTGGGTTTGGCGATAATGGACGAGCTGGTGGGCAGGGATAAACGTGTGCGGATGGTCAACCGCGGCGGCCGGGCGAACGTGCCCGAAGGCGTCGAGGTCGTAGGGGGTGACGCCGCCGACCCTACGTTCACCCGGGAGATCAGCGAGGGAGCTTCGGTCGTCTACAACGCCCTCAACCCGCCGTACGACAAGTGGCCCGAGTTGTTCCCTGGTTTGCAGGCAGGAGTACTGGAGGGCGCGGCGGGCGCCGGGGCGAAGCTCATAGTTATCGAGAACCTCTACATGTATGGTTCTACTGGCGGACGCCCGATCACCGAAGATCTGCCCTACGCCGCGGGCACGCGCAAGGGCAAGGTCCGCGCCAGGATGTCCCGGGATTTGATGGAGGCCCACGCGAGCGGCAAGGTGCGGGTCGCCATCGGGCGAGCCTCTGACTTCTTCGGGCCGCGCGTGCTCACGTCGGCCGCAGGCGAGCAGGTCTTCGACCGTGCCGTGGAGGGCAAGAGCGCCCAGGTAGCCGGGGACCCAGACCAGCCCCACACCTATACCTACGCACCCGACATCGGCAGAGGGCTGGTCGTCCTGGGTGAACGCGAGGAGGCCCTGGGTCGGTCGTGGCACCTACCCAGTCCCGAGACGGTCACGACGCGCGAGTTCGTGGAGATGATCTTCGAGGAAGTTGGCAAGCCGACACGCATCCAGGCGGCCCCGAAGGTCTTGCTCCGGGCGATGGGCCTCTTCAACTCAGGGATGCGCGAGATGATCGAGATGCTCTACGAGTTCGAGGAACCGTTCGTCGTGGATCACTCCGATTTCACACGTACCTTCGGAGACCACGCCACATCGCTTGGGGAAGCCATACGGGAGACCGTGCGATGGTACCGCGAGCACCGCTTACAGGCGAGGTGAAGCTATATCCGCCGATCCCGGGTTCGACGGGGAAGCCACATCGCTCGGTGTGTCTGACGCAGAGAATCAGGGAGCCCGTTCAGTGAACATCCTCTTGCTCGAAGGTGATCCTGCCTGCTGAGCCATCCACCTTGATCTTCTGTCCCGTGACGATTCGCCCGGTGGCGTCCTGCACGCCGACGACGGCGGGGATGCCGTACTCGCGGGCGACGACGGCGCCGTGCGACATCGCCCCGCCCATCTCCATCACCAGTCCGCCGGCGGTGAGGAAGAGGGGAGTCCATCCAGGGTCGGTTGATGGCGCAACCAGGATCTCCCCCGGCTCCAACCTGGCGCCCGTCGGTTCCAGGATGACGTGCGCCTTAGCCTCCACGATGCCCGAGGAGGCTGGCGTGCCTCTCATGGTTCCGGCGGGATCAGTTGCTTCAGGGACTTCATCCATTGGCTCTGTGCCGTCGGAGAGCAGGATCCTTGGTACGTGCCGCCGGGCAACCTCCTGTTGGTAGCGCTCCCGTCTTTGCCGGACCATCGGGCGGAGGTCGCCACCCGCCAGGGCCACCTTCGCCTCTGGCAGCGAGACGAAGAAGATGTCCTCCGCTTTCTCCAGGCGTCCAGCTTTTGCAAGCTCCTCGCCCACAGGCCACAGCAGCGCCCTCGCCCGCGCCAAAAGCAGCACGATGCAGAACTTGGGCATCTCCCGCAGGCCCGCAAGCTCCCGTGCCCGTCCGAGCAAGAACCTGATAAGCGCCCCCCGCAGACGGCTCTTGCGCGATGCGCGGCGGGCGAGGGTGTCGGACATCTCCCGCGCACGCCGCTCCGCCTGTTTGAACTGGGCGTCAGGGGCAGCCTCCGGGTCTTCGAGGCGTAGGTAGTTGGCGAGCACGCCGAGGAT
>JACDAR010000059.1 GCA_013695335.1 Rubrobacter sp. | reverse complement strand
CCCGCCCGGTCCCGAAATCGGTCGAGATCGAATCGAAAAACGCCCCGAAGCTGTAGGCAACGCCAAAGACGACGAACAGCGCCGCGAAGGCGGCCATGACCACCACCCACGCCCGAACCGAGTCGAGCTCGGCGCTTCCGCGACCGCTCACGGCTTCGCGCCTGAAGCGTCCATCCAACCTCGCCTCAAACAGCGCCTCAAACAGCGCCCGCGTCGCGCATGGAGCGGACCCTCTCGGCGTCGAGGCCAAGCTCCTCCAGAATGGGGCCGGTATGCTCCCCGACCTCCGGGATGGGCTTCATGACACTTTCCACGCCCTGCATGGTCACCGGGGGGAGGAGCGTCCGGATTGGGCCGACCGGAGAGTCCACCTCGCGCCAGCGGTCGCGGGCCTTTAGTTGCGGATGGTCAAGGAACTCCTGGACGGTCCTCATCCTGGCGTTGGCGATCCGTGCTTCGTCCAGGCGAGCGATGACTTCCTCGGAAGAAAGATCACCAAACGCGCCCTCTATCGCCTCGTCAAGCTTTTCTCCGTTTTCGACCCGAGCGGAATTTGAGTCGAAGCGCGGGTCGGTTGCAAGCTCCGGCCTCTTTAGCACCGCCTCGCAGAAGACCACCCACTCCCGCTCATTCTGTAGCCCGAGAAATACGACCTTCCCGTCACCGGCCTCGAATGGCCCATAGGGCGCGATGGCCGCGTGGCTCGCCCCGGTCCTCGGCGGCTGCTTGCCACCGTATGCCGTGAAGTACGCCGGGAACCCCATCCACTCTCCGAGCGCCTCAAGCAGCGAGACCTCGAAGGCAACGCCCTCTCCGGTTCGTTCTCTGTGGAAGAGCGCCGTGAGAACGCCGGTGTACGCGTACATCCCTGCGGCGATGTCCGCGGTGGAGATACCGACCTTCGAAGGGGTCTCCGGGGTGCCGGTTATGGAGACGAGTCCGGTCTCGCACTGCACCAGGAGGTCGTAGGCTTTCTTCTCCCTGTATGGCCCGGTTGAGCCGTAACCCGAGATGCCGCAAACGATGAGCCGGGGATTGGTTTCCCTCAGACTGTCCGCGCCGAAACCAAGCCGCTCGGTGGCGCCTGGCGCGAGGTTGTGGATAAAGACGTCGGCCTCGGAGATCAGGCGTTTCATTACGTCCTTCGCCCCGTCCTGTTTGAGGTCGAGGGTGATGGATTCCTTGGAGCGGTTGAGCCAGACGAAGTGGCTCGCAAGGCCGTTCACCGTGGTGTCGTAGCCGCGGGCGAAGTCGCCTGGGCCGGGGCGTTCGATCTTTATGACGCGGGCGCCGAGGTCAGCGAGCTGGCGGGTGGCGAAGGGGGCGGCGACCGCCTGCTCCAGGGCAACGACGGTGACGCCTTCGAGCGGCAGCATCCTAGAACGACCTCGGCAGGCCGAGCACGTGTTCCCCCACGTAGGAGAGGATGAGGTTGGTCGAGATGGGCGCCACCTGGAAGAGCCGGGTCTCGCGGAATTTGCGCTCCACGTCGTATTCGGCGTCGAAGCCGTAGCCGCCGAAGGTCTGCATCGCGGCGTTCGCCGCTTCCCAGGATGCTTCGGCGGCGAGCAGCAGGGCCATGTTCGCCTCGGACCCGCATGGCTCGCCCGCGTCGAACAGATCCGCAGCCCGGAAACGCATCAGGTCCGCCGCCTCCACGTCCACGTGCGCCCTGGCTATCGGGAACTGGATGCCCTGGTTCTGGCCGATAGGCCTTCCGAATACCTCGCGCTCCCCGGCGCGGCCGGTCGCCCTCTCCACGAACCACCTGCCATTGCCTATGCACTCGGCAGCGATGAGGATTCGCTCGGCGTTCATCCCGTCGAGGATGTACCGGAAGCCCCTGCCCTCATCCCCGATCAGGCCGCTCGCCGGGATACGCAGGTCCTCGAAGACGAGCTCGTTGGTCTCGTTGTTGATCATGACCCGCCTGGGGTTCACTGTGAGGCCGTTCCCTATCGCCTCGCGCAGATCGAAGATGAAGACTGAAAGCCCCTCGGACCTGCGCTTCACCTGATCTTTCGGCGTGGTCCTGGCGAGCAGGATCATGTAGTCCGAATGCTGCACGCGCGAGATGTAGATCTTGCGCCCGTTTATCACGTACTGGTCGCCGTCCCGCACGGCGGTCGTGCCCAGGGAGGTCGTGTCGGTTCCGGCCTCCGGCTCCGTAACCCCGAAAGCCTGCAACCGTATCTCACCGCTGGCTATCTTCGGCAGGTATTCTCGCTTCTGTCCTTCGGAGCCGTGCCTGAGAAGCGTCCCCATGGTGTACACCTGGGCGTGGGCCGGCTGCGCGTTCCCGCCTGAGCGGTTTATCTCTTCCAGGATGATGGTGGCATCCGCGAGATCCAGGCCCAGCCCGCCATATTCCTCGGGGATGAGCGCGCCGAGGTATCCGGCCTCCGTCATGGCCC